>JBBQKZ010000006.1:0-59222 GCA_038327405.1 Burkholderiales bacterium
GCGTCCAGCCTTCTCTCCAGCGCTCCCACATCAAAGCCTTCTGGCTGTCGTTGTAGTAGTTTCGTGTCCGGTACTTCATCTGCAACACTCCATCTGCTCATGCAGTTCTCAGTGTGTTGCATCGACCGGTTGAATCCGCCCTGCATTCCCGTCATACAAGCGAGCGTCTCGACCAAAGTTGACGGGCCAGAGAGAATTTCTCGGCCTTCACATCCGGCTGAGCCCTCAGTCCAGCGGCCAGGGCAGTTCGCGCGCAATGGTCGGCGTCTCGGCAGGGTGCGCAGGCGGTGCGCCGTCGTTCAGCCCACGCCACCAGGGCACCACATCGTCCACGTGCGCCGGCTCCACCGCCTCACCCAGGCGCGGCATGAGCAGCGGCACACCTTGCGACGGCGCGAGTTGCAGCAGGGTCTCCACCGGCTCGTCCCACGCGTGCATGGCCAGGCTGAAGGTACCCCAGTGCACCGGCAGAAAGGCGCCACCGCCCAGCAGAGCGTGCGCTTTGAGGGCGTTCACCGGACCCAGGTGGATATCCCCCCAGGCAGGGTGAAACGCGCCCACCTCCAGCATCACCAGATCGAACGGGCCCAGGCGCTCGCGGATGGTGGCGTACTCGGTGGTCAGGCCCGTGTCGCCGCTGAAAAACACCTTGTGCCGATCCGACTGCACCACCATGGACGACCACAGCGTGGCATTGCGGTCCTTGAGACCACGCCCCGAAAAATGCTGCGACGGCGCGGCAGTGATGGTGAGGCCCGTGCTGGGCACACGGTGGCTCTCCCACCAGTCCAGCTCGGTGATGCGCTCGGCCGCCACGCCCCAGGCCTGCAGGTGGGCCCCCACGCCCAGCGAGGTGACGAAGGGCACGGCGCTGTTCCTGGCCAGTGCGCGGATGGTGGGGTAGTCCAGGTGGTCGTAGTGGTCGTGCGAGATCACCACCACGTCCACCTCGGGCATTTGCCGCAGGCGCAGCGGCACCGGCTGGAAACGCTTGGGACCGAGCAGGCGGAAAGGCGAAGCGCGTGTGCCCCACACCGGGTCGGTCAGCACGCGGTGGCCATCGATCTCGATCAACACCGTGGAGTGGCCCAGCCAGGTGGCGCGCAAGCCGCTTTGCACGGGGCGGCTCCACGCTTCGCGCGGATCCTGCGAAGGCAGCGGCCCGTTGGGTGCGCGCCGGCCACCGGAACTCAGAAACTCCTTGAGCGTGGGCCGGGGCACGGTGGCATCCCGCAGCCCGGGCAAGGTCGGATGCACGTTGCGAAACCCCTGGCCGGCCCACATGCGGGATGACTGCATGCGCTCCAGGCGCTCACCCTGGGCGCGTTTGCCAAACGAGTTCATGTGGCAATCCCTGTGCGACCAGGCAAATTCAGGCGTGCATGGGCTGGCGCCATCTCCGACAGCAGTTGTCCCTTGCGCCACACCTTCAGGCGCGTGGCGCGCAGGCGGATGGCCTCGATCGGGTCGCGCGCCTGCAGCAGCACGAAGCTGGCATCCATACGCGCCGCGATGCCGTAGCCGCTCAGTCCCATCACCTTCGCCGCGTTGGTGGTCACCGCTTCAAAGCATTGGCGCATGCCGGCCTGGCTGGTCATCTGCGCCACATGCAGGCCCATGTGGGCCACCTCCAGCATGTCGCCGCTGCCCAGCGAGTACCAGGGGTCCATCACACAGTCGTGGCCGAAGGCCACGGTGACGCCGGCGGCCATAAGTTCGGGCACGCGTGTCATGCCGCGGCGTTTGGGGTAGGTGTCGTGCCGGCCCTGCAGCGTGATGTTGATGAGCGGGTTGGCCACCGCGCTCACGCCGCTCTGTGCAATGAGCGGGATGAGTTTGCTCACGTAGTAGTTGTCCATGCTGTGCATGGAGGTGAGGTGCGAGCCGTTCACGCGGCCCTGCAAACCCAGACGCTGTGTTTCGAAAGCCAGTGTCTCGATGTGGCGCGAGAGCGGGTCGTCGCTCTCGTCGCAGTGCATGTCCACCGGCAGACCGCGTTCGGCGGCCAGCTCACACAACAGCTTCACGCTGGCCGCTCCTTCGGCCATGGTTCGTTCGAAATGCGGAATGCCGCCGACCACGTCCACACCGAGGTCGAGCGCACGTTTCAGATTCTCCAGCCCACCGGGTGAGCGCAGCACGCCGTCTTGTGGAAAGGCCACCAGCTGCACGTCGAGGTACGGCGCCATGCGCCGCCTGGCCTCCAGCATGGCGCGCACCGGCAGCAGGCTCGGGTCGCTGGTGTCCACATGGCTGCGGATGGCCAGCAGCCCCTTGGCCACGGCCCAGTCCCCATAGGCCAGCGCGCGTTCCACCAGGGCCTCTTCGGTCAGCAGTGGCTTGAGCTCGCCCCACAAGGCAATGCCTTCAAGCAGCGTGCCGCTCTGGTTCACGCGCGGCAGCCCGTAGCTCAGCGTGGCGTCCATGTGGAAGTGCGGGTCGCAAAACGGCGGGGTGAGCAACTGGCCTTCGGCGTCCAGCGTGTCGTGGGCCGGCGCGTTCAAGCCGGCGCTCACTTCAACGATGCGACCGTCCTGCACGGCCACGCCCATGTCGGTGCGGCCATCGGGCAGGGTGGCGTGGGTGATCAGCAGGTCGAGCATCAGCGTTCACCTTTGCGGTAGGGTTTCATCAGTGCCTGGGGATAAGCCGCGCGGCGTGCCACCAGCACCAGCGCCAGGATGGACAAAGCGTACGGCAACATGAGGTACACCTGATACGGCAACGGACTCGCACCCGACTGCTGCAGTCTCAACTGCAAGGCGTCGAAAAAGGCGAAGAGCAACGCACCGGCCAGCGCCTTGCCGGGCCGCCAAGAAGCGAACACCACCAGCGCCACGCAAATCCAGCCGCGGCCGTTGACCATGTTGAAAAAGAAGGCGTTGAAGGCCGACAGCGTGAGGAAGGAGCCGGCCACACCCATGAGGGCCGAGCCCAGCACAATCGCGCTGGTGCGCACCCCCACCACCGAGATGCCCTGCCCTTCGGCCGCCTGCGGGTTCTCACCCACCATGCGCACGGCCAGGCCGGCCGGGGTGCGGTACAGCAACCATGCAGACAGCGGCACGGCTGCAAGCGCCAGCAGCGTGAGCGGCGTTTGCTCGGCAAGCACCGGCATGGCGAGCCAGTCCATGGGTGCAAACGGCGTGATGGTGGGCGGCGTGCTGACCTTGGGAAAGCTCACGCGATAAGCGAAGTAGCTCAATGCCGTGGCCAGCAGGGTGATGCCCAGCCCCGCCACATGCTGCGACAGCGCCAGCCCCACCGTGAGCGCCGCATGCAGCAGACCGAAAAGCGCTCCGGTGAGTGCCGCCACCGCCACACCGCCCCACAGCGGCAAGCCCAGGTAAACGCCCAGCCAACCGGCGAGTGCACCCGCGACCATGATGCCTTCAATGCCCAGGTTGAGCACACCCGCGCGCTCACACCACAGCACCCCCAGCGTGCCCAGAATCAAGGGCGTGGCGATGCGCAGCACCGCGACCCAGAACGCGGGATTGGCGAGGATCTCGATCCATTCGTTCATGGCACGGCTCAGCTTCTGCGAAAACGGTACTGCGCCAGCAGGCTGGCCACCAGCACCGAGAGCAGGGACACAGCCACGATCACGTCGGCGAGGTACGTGGGCACACCCATGGCGCGGCTCATGCTGTCGGCTCCCACCAGCACACCGGCGATGAACACCGCCGCCGCCAGCACGCCCAGCGGGTGCAGCCCTGCGAGCATGGCGATCACGATACCGCTGTAGCCGTAGCCGGGCGACATGTCCAGCGTGAGGTAGCTGGCGCGGCCCGCCACTTCGATGGCACCGGCCAGGCCAGCCAGGGACCCCGACAGCAAGGCCACCATGACCATGGTGCGGGTCACCGACACGCCGGCAAAAGCGGCGGCGCGCGGGTTTGCGCCCACCGCGCGGATGTCGAAGCCCAGCACGGTGTATTTCAGCAGCACCCACAGCATCACCGCCAGCGACACCGCCCACAGCAGCCCCGTGTGCACCCGCGTGCGCTCAATCAGCTTGCCCAGCTCCAGGGCCGGCTGCAGCACCACGCTTTGCGGCCAGCCCATGGCCGTGGGGTCCTTCATCGGCCCGTCCAGCAGCGCCGAGACCAGCAACAGCGCGATGAAGTTGAAGAGCAGCGTGGTCACCACCTCGTCCACCCCCAGGCGCAGCTTCATGAGCGTGGGCCCGAGCAGCAGCACCGCGCCGGCCAGCGCGGCGGCCAGCATCATCAGCGGAAACAGCACCCAGGAGGGCCACTCCAGCCCGACCCCACCGTGCAGCCCGCCCACCGCCACCGCCGCCAGCGCACCGGCATACAGCTGACCCTCGGCACCGATGTTGAACAGCCGCGCCTTGAACGCCACCGTGGCCGCCAGCCCTGTGAGCAGCAACGGCACGGCGCGGGTGAGGGTCTCGCTCCATGCGAAGAGCGAGCCGAACGCGCCCTGCAACAGCAGGCCGAAGGTCTGCCCCACCGGCGCACCGGCCCACAGCACCAGCGCACTGCTCACCAGCAGCGTGAACGCCACCGCCAGCAGCGAAGCGGCCACCAGCGCGAGCGGCGAGGGCTGTGCGCGCTTTTCAAGCCGCATGCGCAGCCCCTGCCATGGCCAGGCCGATGCGTTCGCGACTCCACTCCCCGGCTGGCAAGGCTTCGGTCAGCTGGCCCTGGTGCATCACGGCAATGCGGTCACCCAGCACCATCACCTCGTCCAGGTCGTCGGAGATCACGAGCACGGCCGCACCCGCGTCGCGTGCCTCGATGAGTTGGCGGTGCACATAGGACACCGCACCGATATCCAGCCCCCAGGTGGGTTGGTGACAAATGATCAGGCGCGGTCGGGTCCCGGTCCCCGCAGGTGCCAGCAGCGCGCGCCCCAGGATGAGTTTCTGCATGTTCCCCCCGGAGAGCGCACGCGCCGGCGTGTTCGGCCCGCCACCGCGCACGTCGAATGCTTCCATCACACGCTGCGCATGGGCCCGCGCCGCGCGCAGCCGCACCCACGGCCCGCGCGAAAACGCCGCACTGCGCAGCCGTTCGGCCACGGCGTTCTCCCACAACGGCAGATCACCCACCACGCCCACGGCATGGCGGTCTTCCGGGATGCGCGCCACGCCCTGCTCCACCAGCCACGCGGGTGACGCGAGCAGCGGTTGACCATCCAGCAGCACCTCGCCCGCACTGGCCCGGCGCACACCACACAACACGTCGGCCAGGGCCACCTGCCCGTTGCCCGAGACGCCGGCAATGGCCACGATCTCTCCCGCGCGCAAATCCAGCGTCACCCCATCGAGCCGATCCCGCGCGCCGGCCGGCGTACTCACGCTTTGCAACGAACACACCGCCCGCCCGATGGAAGATGCAGGCCGGCGCACCGGCGCGTCCACCGCGTGCCCCACCATCCACTGCGCCAGCTGCGCCTGTGTGGTGCCCCTGGCCGGCGCTTGCGCCACCAGCCTGCCCTCGCGCAACACAGCCACGCGGTGCGACACCCGCAGCACCTCGGCCAGCTTGTGGCTGATGAAGATGATGGACAAGCCCTGCGCCACCATGTGCGAGAGGGTCTCGAACAAGGCCTCGCTTTCCTGCGGCGTGAGCACCGCCGTGGGTTCGTCCAGAATCAAGATGCGCGCACCCCGGTACAACGCTTTCACGATCTCCACCCGCTGGCGTTGACCCACCGAGAGGCTGCCCACAAGCGCGTCGGGCTGCACCGACAAGCCAAACTTTTCAGCCACCTGCAGCAAGCGCGCAAGGCCCTCGGCCCGGCGCGAGGCAGGCCACCACAGCGGCTCGGTGCCCATCATCACGTTGTCCAGCACCGAGAGGTTGTCGGCCAGCGTGAAGTGCTGGTGCACCATGCCGATGCCGGCGGCCAGGGCCGCGCGCGGTTGCCCGGGCGCCAGGCGCTGGCCGTGCACCTCGATCTCGCCCGCGTCGGCCACGTAGTGCCCGAACAGGATGGACACCAGCGTGGACTTGCCCGCGCCGTTCTCACCCAGCAGGGCCAGCACCTCGCCCTCGGCCAAGGTGAGCGAGATGCCGTCGTTGGCCACCAGCGCGCCGAAGCGCTTGGTGATGCCCGACAGGCGAAGAACGGGGGGCTCCTCCCCGGTCAAGATCACTTGCTGGACTTGGGCTGATCGTCGTCCACCTTCACGGTGAACTTGCCGGCCAGGATGTCGGCCTCTTTGGCCTTGACCTTGGCCACAATGTCGGCCGGTACCTTCTTCTCGAACGTGCCCAGCGGTGCCATCTCGGAGCCCTTGTGCTTCATCATCGAATACGGGCCGTAGTCCTCGGCGACGAACTTGCCGTCTTTCACGAGCTTGAGGGCACGATCAATGGAAGGCTCCATGTTCCACAGGGCGGAGGCCACCACGGTGTCGGGGTACTGGGCCTGGGTGTTGATCACGTTGCCGATGGCCAGCTTGCCCTTTTCCTTGGCCGCGTCGGACACGCCGAATCGCTCGGCGTACAGCAGGTCGGCGCCCTTGTCGATCATGGCGAAGGCGGCTTCCTTGGCCTTCGGTGGATCAAACCAGCTGTTGATGAAGCTCACGGTGAACGTCACCTTGGGGTTCACTTCTTTCGCGCCCGCCATGAAGGCGTTCATGAGCCGGTTCACCTCGGGAATCGGGAAGCCGCCGACCATGCCGATCTGGTTCGTCTTGGTCATGCCGCCGGCGATCATGCCGGTGAGGTAAGCGGGCTCCTGGATGTAGTTGTCGAACACGCTGAAGTTGGGTGCCTGCGGCTTGCCCGATGAACCCAGCAGGAACGAGGTCTTGGGGAAGTCCTTGGCCACCTTGCGCGCGGCGGCTTCCACCGCGAAGGCTTCACCCACGATGAGCTGGTTGCCAGCGGTGGCGTACTCGCGCATCACGCGCTCGTAGTCGGCGTTGGTCACGTTTTCGCTGGCCTTGTATTCGATCTCGCCGCGCGCCTCTGCAGCCTTCAGCGCCTTGTGGATGCGGCTGACCCACTGCTGCTCGAACGGCACGGTGTAAATGGCGGCCACCTTGAGCTTGGCCTGGGCCAAGGCAAGCCCGGGCAACGACAGCGCAAGCGCAGCGGCCAGGACCATCAGTGGACGGCGTTGAATGGCGGGAACGGACATGACGCAACTCCTTGAAAGGTTGAGGGAGGGGGAACGAGAGAACTGAAACTTCACTTACTGCGTGCCGAAGATACGGTCGCCCGCATCACCCAGCCCCGGCAGGATGTAGCCGTGCTCGTTGAGCTGGCGGTCGATCGCTGCGGTGTAGATGGGTACGTCGGGGTGCGCCTTGTGCAAGGCAGCAATGCCCTCGGGACAGGTCAACAGGCAGACGAACTTGATGGACTTCGGTCCGATCTCCTTGAGCCGGTCCACTGCGGCGATGGCCGAATTGCCGGTGGCCAGCATCGGATCGACCACGATCACATCACGCTCGTGCATGGCGGTCGGCATCTTGAAGTAGTACTCCACCGCGGTGAGCGTCTTGGGGTCGCGGTAGAGACCGATGTGGCCCACGCGCGCGCCCGGCACCACGCTGAGCATGCCCTCCAGAATGCCGTTGCCCGCTCGCAGGATGGACACGAACACCAGCTTCTTGCCGTCGATCACCTGGCCAGTGGTGGTCTCCAGCGGCGTTTCGATTTCGATGGTCTGCATCGGCATGTCGCGCGTGACCTCGTAGGCCATGAGCAGGGCCAGCTCGTTGAGCAGGCGGCGAAAGCTGTTGGTGCTGGCGTCCTTGCGGCGCATGAGCGTGAGCTTGTGCTGCACCAGCGGGTGGTTGATGAGGTGGACGTTGCTCATGGCTGGACTTTCGTTGTTCGGGAAGGGATTCAAAACACCGTGCCGTCGCTGGCGATGTTGAGGGGCGGCAGGCCGCCGCGCAAGCGCAGCGCCAGCAGGCGCCCGGCCGCCCAGGTGCCTCCTTCGAGCACACAGGCCAGCGGCATCTGCGCGGCGCTCAACCCGAGTTCGGCGCGCACCAGCGGCGCGATCTCGTCGAGCAGGGCCACGGTGAGCGCGCGCCATTCGACGATGAAAGCATCACCCGCCTGCCAGGCGCGGGTTGCGTGGTCGACGGGAAGCGGGTGCAGCACACCAGCATCGATCAGCAAGCCACCGTTGCGGTACTCGGGCAATCCGGTGAGCGCGTCCAGCCCCTGCACCCGCACACCCGCCCATTCAAAGGGCTCCAGCAAGGAGTAGGTGAGCCACTGAGAAAGTTTGTGAAACGGCATCCAGCCGGCGGTGAGGCCGTCACCCTGCACGTCCGGGTGCGGCCAGCAGTCACCCAGCGCCATGCCCCCGATGGCGTTCTGCGCCGGCCAGATGCCCGACAGGGTGTCGAGCAAGGCGTCAAGAATGTCGTGCGCCTGGAGCGTGGGGCCGCTGCCCAGGGCTTCAAAGAGCACCCCGGGGCGTCCCAGCAGGCCGTAGGTGGCGGTGTGCTCGCGCATCGCCAGCCCCAGGCGGCGCAGCACGGCGGTGCGCCCTTCCAGCCCCACCAGCGGGTTGTGCTCGCTGACCTGAAATGCGTCGCCCAGGCGCTCGGCTGTCAACGCGGCCAGACCCGCCGCGTCCACCCGCAGCGGCTGCGCTGGATCGCTGGAGAACAAACCAGCGGTGAACGCATGGAAGCTCGCCACGCCCAGGCCTTCAGAGCGCGAAAAGGTCTGTTTGCTGTCGGCCTCGCGGTAGCCCCAGTCGGCACCTGCGCCAGCGTCGAGCAACACGCTCACCAAGGCCAGGTCGATCTGCGTGCGGGCGCGCTCGGCCGCGTCCACCGGGCCGAGCAAGGCATCGAGCTGCGCCACGCGGTTCACCTGCCCGGCCTCGAAATGGCGCCATCGGCTGTGGTACGGGATGCGCAGGTCGGGAAAGCGCTGACGTGTGAGCTCGGCCACCGTGCGCGCGGCCGAGCGCAACGCTGCATCGTCCACCGTGAAGTGGGTGGATTCGCCAACACGCGCGCGGGCCAGCAAGGCCGAGGCACGCTCGCGAACTTCGGTGGTGGAACGCAGCGCCCGCACCGCTGCCATGGCATCCGTCGTGGGCGCGCTCAAGGGGTCAACCCCCGGCCTTTGGCAATCTTCAATTCTTCGGCGTCGGGCACCAGGCCGGGCGTGAAGTAGCCGGCCGCCATCTTGGCGTCCATCTCCACACGCGCATCCGCCGGGATGAGTTCGTCGGGAATGTTCACGCGCTCGCCGACCTCGATGCCGCCGCCGGTGATGGCGTCATATTTCATGTTGCTCATGGAGACCAGGCGGTGGATCTTCGTCACGCCCAGCCAGTGCAGCACATCGGGCATGAGCTCCTGAAAGCGCATGTCCTGCACGCCTGCCACGCACTCGGTGCGCGCAAAGTACTGGTCGGCTGTGTCGCCGCCCACCTGGCGCTTGCGCGCGTTGTAGACCAGGAACTTGGTGACCTCGCCCAGCGCGCGGCCCTCCTTGCGCGAGTAGGCCACCAGGCCCACGCCACCGCGCTGCGCACCCTGGATGCACTCCTCGATGGCGTGCGTGAGGTAGGGGCGGCAGGTGCAGATGTCGGAGCCAAACACATCGGAGCCGTTGCACTCGTCGTGCACGCGGGCGGTGAGCTCCACGCTCGGGTCGGCCAGGTCGCGCGGGTTGCCGAAGATGTAGACCGTCTGCCCGCCGATGGGGGGCAAAAACACCTCGAGGTCGGAGCGCGTGACCAGCTCGGGGTACATGCCGCCGGTTTCTTCAAACAGCACGCGGCGCAGGTCGGCCTCGGTGCAGCCGAAACGTTTGGCCACGCCGGGCAGGTACCACACCGGCTCCACCGCCACCTTGGTCACCACGGCGGCGCCACCGGCGGTGAGGAATTTGCCGTCGGGCTTGAGCCGCCCTTTCTGCAAGGCGTCGATCACCTCGGGCAGGATCACATGCGCCTTGGTCACCGCGATGGTGGGGCGGATGTCGTAACCGGCGCCCAGTTCGGCCGCGTAGGCGTCGGCAATCACGGCACCCCAGGGGTCCATGCTGACCATCTTGTTCGGGTCGGCCCACTGCGGGTAGGGGCCGATGATGTCGGTGGGTGCGGTGTTGGTGAGGTCGGCGCGGTGCTCGCGCTTGAGCGCACCGGCCGCCACGGCCAGCGCGCGGTACACGCTGTAGCTGCCGCTGTGGGTGCCGATCACATTGCGGTGCGCCAGGTTGAGCGTGGTGCCCACCACCGGCCCGCGCTCGCGCGCGGTGGCCGCGCCCCACTGGATGGGCAGGGCCCCGAAGCCCCCGGAATGCGAGGTCAGGCGGATGTGGCGCGGGTGCGGCGTGTTGGGCGAGGCCGGCACTTCGGCGTTGGCCATCGGCGATGGCAGGTCTGCAGACATGGTTGAACACCTCGGGTTGCGCCAGAGACTGGCGAGTGCGGCGGACGGTCTGGACACCGCGTCCGCCGCCTGCCAAACACCAAGCAAGCTCGATGCCAGGCACGCCGCACCTGCCCTTCATAATCGATCTCAACGCCGGGCACAACCGACCGGAGGAACCACCACCCACCGCACCAACCACAGAAAGGCCCCGCCGATGCCGCACGACGTCAGCCTGATCGCCACCATTGCGGCGGGTTTTGGTCTTGCGATGATCTTCGGATACATCGCCGTGCGCCTGCGCATGCCGCCCCTGGTGGGTTATCTGCTCGCGGGCATCGTCATCGGCCCGGCCACGCCCGGCTTTGTGGCCGACGTGGGGCTGGCCAGCCAGCTGGCCGAGATCGGCGTGATGCTGCTGATGTTCGGCGTGGGTCTGCACTTTTCGATCAAGGACCTCATGGCCGTGCGCCGCATCGCCGTGCCGGGGGCCATCGTGCAGATCGGCGTGGCCACCCTGCTGGGCATCGGCCTGTCGCATTTCTGGGGCTGGAGCCTGGCGGGTTCGCTGGTGTTCGGCCTGTGCCTGTCGGTGGCCAGCACCGTGGTGCTGCTGCGCGCGCTGGAGGCCAAGGGCCTGCTCAAATCCATCAACGGCCAGATCGCGGTGGGCTGGCTGGTGGTGGAAGACCTCGTCATGGTGATGGTGCTGGTGTTGCTGCCGGCGCTGGCCGGTGTGATCGCGCCGGCCGAGGGCGTGGCCGCCACCTCGGGCAACGACGTGTGGCAGGCGGTGGGCCTCACGCTGGCCAAGGTCACGGCGTTCATCGTGCTCATGCTGGTGGTGGGTCGCCGGTTGCTGCCCAAGGCGCTGTGGTGGGTGGCGCGCACCGGCTCGCAGGAGCTGTTCACCTTGAGCGTGGTGGCAGTGGCGGTGGGTGTGGCGTTTGGCGCAGGCAAGCTGTTCGACGTGTCGTTCGCGCTGGGTGCATTTTTCGCCGGCATGATGATGCGCGAGTCCGAGTTTGCCCACCGCGCGGCCGACGAGTCGCTGCCGCTGCGCGATGCCTTCGCCGTGCTGTTCTTCGTGTCGGTGGGCATGCTGTTCGACCCTGCTGTGGTGTGGAACGAGCCGCTCAAATTGCTGGCGGTGGTGGCCATCATCATGCTGGGCAAGACAGCAGCGGCGGTGGCGCTGGTGCTGCTGTTCCGTTATCCGCTCAACACCGCCCTCACAGTGGGCGTGAGCCTGGCGCAGATCGGCGAGTTTTCTTTCATCCTCGCGGGCCTGGGCGTGGCACTCAACCTGATGCCGGTGGAGGGCCAGAGCCTGGTGCTGGCGGGCGCGCTCATTTCGATTGCGGCCAACTCGGCGCTGTTCTCGGCGGTGGAACCGCTGCAGGCCTGGATACGCCAGCGTTCGGCCTACGCCCGCAAGCTGGAGGCGCGCGACGACCCGCTGGCCGAGCTGCCGGCGTCCACCCACGCGTCACTGCTGGCCAGACAGGTGGTGCTGGCGGGCCATGGCCGGGTGGGCGGGCGCATCGCACAAACCTTGCGTGAGCAAGGCATTCCTTTCGTGGTGGCCGAAGAAAACCGCGAGATCGTCGACGCGCTGCGCAAGGACGGCATCGCGGCGGTGAGCGGCGATGCGTCCACGCCCGAGGTTCTGATCCAGGCACACATCGCCCGCGCGGCCGTGCTCGTGATCACCATCCCCGACACCCTGAGCGTGCGCAAGATGGTGGAGATCGCGCGCACGCTCAACCCCGAAATCGACGTGATCCTGCGCACCCACAACGACGAGGAAGCCGAACTGTTGCGCGGGGAAAGTCTGGGCACCGTCTTCCTGGGCGACACCGAACTGGCGCGCGGCATGGCAGCGCACGTGCTGAAGCAATTCAAACCCCAACACCCGCAATGACCGACCACGACCTGCCTCCGCTGAACCCCACCGCGCCCGGCCTGTACCGCCACTACAAGGGCGGCTGGTACGAAGTGCTGGACACGGTGCGCTGCAGCGAAACCCTGCAGGGCATGACGCTGTACCGGGCGCTGTACGGCGGCTGGGGTTGGTGGGTGCGCCCCGCGGCCATGTTTTCGGAAGTGGCCACGTTTGAAGGCCGCACGCAGCCGCGCTTCGAGCGACACCACCCGACCGACCTGCGGCTGGTCGACCGCGCCACGGCCACAGCACTCATCGCGCACCTGCGCGGACGCGCGGGGCGTCGTGGCATCGATCTGGACACCGCCCTGCGCCCCCCGCCACCCGAGCCCACCACCTGCTGCGGCCGGGGATGCAACGGCTGCGTGTGGGACGGCTACTACACAGCGCTGGGCTACTGGCGGGACGATGCGCTGGACCTGCTCAGAACAGCGACTGTTGACCCTGCAGGCCCGCTGGCCTGAAGAGACCCGTGTTCAGCGGTTCACGCTCGCGCCGATAGCCCAGCCGCTCGCAGGTTTTCTCGAACCGCTGACGAATGAGGTCGGCCCACACACCGCTGCCTTTCATGCGCTGCGCAAAGTCGGCGTTGTAATCGCGCCCGCCGCGCATCTCCTGCACGCGCGCCATCACCCGCGCGGCACGGTCCGGGTAGTGCAAGTCGAGCCACTGGCGAAACATGGGGCTCAGCTCGTGCGGCAGGCGCAGCACGGTGTAGAAAGCGCGCCGCGCACCGGCCTCATACGCGGCCTCCAGCACCTGCTCCATGTCGTCGTTGATGAACGGGATCTGCGGCGCCACACTCACCCCCACCGGAATGCCGGCCTCCGCCAGGGTGCGGATGGTGCGCAGCCGGCGGTGCGGCGCGGCCGCGCGCGGCTCGAGCAGGCGGGTGAGTTTCGCGTCGAGTGAGGTGATGGTCACGTACACCGCCGCCAGGCCCTGTGCGGCCATGGGCGCGAGCAGGTCGATGTCGCGCTCCACGCCGCTGCCTTTGGTGACGATGGCCAGCGGGTGGCGCGTGTCGCCGAGCACCTGCAAGACACCGCGCATGAGGCGCAGCTCGCGCTCGATGGGTTGGTAAGCGTCGGTCACGGTGCCGATGGCGAGCAGTTCGGGCACGTGGCGTGGGCTGGCCAGTTCGCGCTGCAGCACCTGCGCGATGTTGCGTTTGGCGATCAGCTTCGTCTCGAAATCGATGCCCGGCGAGAGGTTGAGGTAGCTGTGGCTGGGCCGCGCGTAGCAGTACACGCAGCCGTGTTCGCAACCCCGGTACGGGTTGAGGCCCAGGCGAAAGCCGATGTCGGGCGAGTCGTTGTGGGTGATGGCGCTTCTGGCGTCTTCAAAGCTCACCTCGTTGGCCGGCGGCGGCGCTTCGTCCCGGGCCTGCACCGCGTCGTCGAAAGCGCCCCATCCATCGTCGAAGGCTTCCCGGGCGTCGCGCTCGAAGCGGTGCGGCTGGTGATGGGCGAGGCCGCGGCCCTTGATGGCCTGCAGCGGAATGTGGACGGTGGGCATGGAGCAAACACTGTACACAGATACAGCCTAGAATCCACCCTCTTTTTCATCCACTTTCCGTGGAGCCCCCATGTCTTCCACTCCCACCAGCCCCGGCACCGAGGCGATCGTCTCCGTGCGTGGCGTCAGCAAAACCTACGCCGGCGGTTTCCAGGCCCTCAAACACGTGGACCTCGACATCCGCCGCGGCGAAATCCTGGCCCTGCTGGGCCCCAACGGCGCCGGCAAGACCACGCTGATCAGCGTCATCTGCGGCATGGTCAACGCCACCGAAGGCACGGTGCTGGCCGATGGCCATGACACCGTGCGCGACTACCGCGCTGCCCGAGCCGCCATCGGCCTGGTGCCGCAAGAGCTGCACACCGATTCGTTTGAAACCGTGTGGGCCACGGTGAGCTTCAGCCGGGGCCTTTTCGGCAAGGCACCCAAGCCGGCCTATATCGAGAAGATCCTCAAGGACCTCTCGCTCTGGGACAAGAAAGACAGCAAGATCATGGCGCTCTCGGGTGGCATGAAGCGCCGCGTGCTGATCGCCAAGGCGCTCTCGCATGAGCCCAAGATTTTGTTTCTGGACGAGCCCAGCGCGGGGGTTGACGTGGAGCTGCGCCACGACATGTGGCGCATGGTGCGTGCGCTGCGCGAAGCGGGCACCACCATCATCCTCACCACGCATTACATCGAAGAAGCGGAAGACATGGCCGACCGCATCGGCGTGATCGCCAAGGGTGAGCTGATCCTGGTGGAAGACAAACACGTGCTCATGCGCAAGCTGGGCAAGAAGCAGCTCACGCTCACGCTGCAGCAGACCATCGACAGCATCCCCGATGCGCTGGCGCCCTGGGCGCTGGACATCACCGACGGCGGCCACGCCCTCACCTACACCTTTGACGCGCAGAAAGAAGACACCGGCATCGCCGAGCTGCTGCGCGCGCTGGCGGACAACAACATCCACTTCAAGGATCTGCGCTCCAGCGAGAGTTCGCTGGAAGACATCTTTGTCAGCCTGGTGCATGAGAAGAGAGAAGAGGCCCGAGCATGATGGGGTTGAACATTCACGCGGTGCGGGCGATCTACCAGTTCGAAATGAACCGCGCCCTGCGCACCTGGGCACAAAGCATCATCGCGCCGGTGCTCAGCACCTCGCTGTACTTCATCGTCTTCGGCTCGGCCATCGGCTCGCGCATGGGCGACATCGACGGCGTGAGCTACGGCGCCTACATCATTCCCGGCCTGCTCATGCTCTCGCTGCTGAGCGAAAGCATTTCCAACGCAGCCTTCGGCATCTACATGCCCAAGTGGTCCGGCACCATCTACGAGCTGCTGAGCGCGCCGGTGAACTGGGTCGAGGTGTTGCTGGGTTATGTGGGCGCGGCGGCCACCAAAAGCCTCACGCTGGGCCTGCTCATCTTGCTGACGGCGCGCGTGTTCGTGCCGTATGAAGTGGCGCACCCGGTGTGGATGGTGGGTTTCCTCATCCTGACCGCCATCACCTTCTGCCTGTTCGGTTTCATCATCGGACTGTGGGCTGACAGCTTCCAGAAACTGCAGGTGATCCCGCTGCTCATCATCACGCCGCTCACCTTCCTGGGTGGGGCTTTCTACAGCATCAACATGCTGCCGCCCGTGTGGCAAACGGTGTCGCTGTTCAACCCCGTGGTCTACCTCATCAGCGGCCTGCGCTGGGCTTTTTACGGCGCGGCCGACGTGCACATTGCGGTGAGCACCGGCATGACGCTGGCGTTCATGTTCACCTGCCTGGGCGTGGTGTGGTGGGTGTTCAAGACCGGCCACCGCATCCGGCGCTGACACCATGGGCCGTCTGCACACCGAACTCTCACGCCTCTACCTCAGCCCATCGGCGGAGGGCGCGGGCGGTGTTGACGGGTCCCGTCTGATCGACGCCAACGGCCTCACACGCGCCCTGGTGCTGGGCCTGGCGCGCCCGGCCGACTGGGACGCCATGAGCCGCGTGTGGCAGGGCGTGCAGGCCGACCTGGAGCTGCCTGCGCCAGCCATCGCGGTGTGCGGGGACGACGGCTACCAGCTGTGGTTCTCGCTCGCGCAGCCGGTGCCGGTGGAGCACGCGCAGGAATTCCTGCAACTGGTTTGCGAGCGCTACCTGAGCACGGTGGCGCCCAGGCGCATCACGCTCTCGCCCTCGCAGGCCGGGCACACCCGCCTGGTGCCGGCGCTGCAAGCCGACACGGGCCAGTGGTCGGCGTTTGTGAGTTCCGACCTGGCCGCCGTGTTCGCCGACGAGCCTTCGCTGGACCTGCCGCCCGGCGAGGACAACCAGGCCGATCTGTTGTCGCGTCTCAAGAGCATCAAGCCTGCCGAACTGGAGGCCGCGCTCGAGCGTCTGAAGTCCGAGGTAACGTCGCCCGCCTCGAGCGTTGCGCCAGCGCTTGCAAACCATGCACAGCAAGACCCGAGAAGCTTTTTGCTCGCCGTCATGAACGACCTGTCCGTGCCGCTGGCGCTGCGCATCGAAGCCGCCAAGGCGCTGCTGCCCGGCACACCGCCCCGTTGAACCAGGGGGCCATCTGCCCGGTGGCTATGGGTTTCATTGTGAGAATTGCATTGAAGGTTTCATCTTCATTGCCTAAAGTCATTGCTCACCCGTCCCCGACAACACCGAAGGAGCTCACCTTGTCAGACCAAGCCCAATGCCCGTTTTCCAGCCCAACACCCAGGAATGCCGTGGCTGGCTCCGCCACCAACGCTGATTGGTGGCCCAACCAGCTCAACGTCAAGCTGCTCAACCAGCACTCCCCACTGATCAACCCCATGGGTGAAGACTTCGACTACGCCGAAGCCTTCAAGAGCCTGGATCTGGACGCCGTGATCACGGACTTGCACGCGCTGATGACGGACTCGCAAGACTGGTGGCCCGCCGACTACGGCCACTACGGCCCATTCTTCATCCGCATGGCCTGGCACAGCGCCGGCACCTACCGCATTGCCGACGGCCGCGGCGGCGCAGGCGCCGGCACACAACGTTTTGCACCACTGAACAGCTGGCCCGACAACGGCAACCTGGACAAAGCGCGCCGCTTGCTGTGGCCGATCAAGCAGAAGTACGGCAACAAGCTCTCGTGGGCGGATCTGATGATCCTTGCCGGCAACGTCGCGCTGGATTCCATGGGCCTGAAGACCTTCGGGTTTGCCGGTGGTCGCGCCGATGTGTGGGAACCCGAAGAGATCTACTGGGGCCCCGAATCCGAATGGATGGGCGACAAGCGTTACACCGGTGACCGCGAACTCGAAAACCCGCTGGGCGCCGTGCAGATGGGCCTGATCTATGTGAACCCGGAAGGCCCCAACGGCAACCCGGACCCGCTGGGCTCGGCGCGCGACGTGCGTGAAACCTTTGCACGCATGGCGATGAACGACGAAGAAACCGTGGCGCTCACCGCCGGCGGCCACACCTTCGGCAAATCGCACGGTGCGGCCGATCCCGGCAAGTACGTGGGTGCCGAGCCCGAAGGCGCCGGCATTGAAGAACAGGGCCTGGGCTGGAAGAACAGCTTCGGCAGCGGCAAGGGCGCGCACGCCGTCACCAGCGGCATCGAAGGCCCCTGGACCCCCACCCCCACCACCTGGGACAACAGCTATTTCGAAACTCTGTTCGGCAACGAATGGGAGTTGACCAAGAGCCCGGCCGGTGCGCACCAGTGGCGCGCCAAGAATCCCGACGCGGCCACCGCACCCGATGCGCACGACCCGAGCAAACGCCAGGCCACCACCATGACCACGGCCGACATGGCCATGCGCATGGACCCCGCCTACGAAAAGATCTCGCGCGACTTCATGGCCAACCCGGACAAGCTGGCCGACGCCTTCGCCCGTGCCTGGTACAAGCTGACCCACCGCGACATGGGCCCGACCGCCCGATACCTCGGCCCGCTGGTGCCGAAAGAAGAGCTGATCTGGCAAGACCCGGTGCCCGCTGTGGACCACCCCTTGGTCAACGAGCAGGACATCGGTGCGCTCAAGGCCAAGCTGCTGTCGTCCGGCCTGTCGATCGCGCAACTCGTCAACACGGCCTGGGCATCGGCATCCACTTTCCGCGGCTCCGACAAGCGCGGTGGTGCCAACGGTGCACGCATCCGCCTGGCACCGCAGAAAGACTGGGAGGTGAACCAGCCCGCCGAGCTGGCTCGGGTGCTCGCCAAGCTCGAAGCCATCCAGGCCGAGTTCAACGGCGCGCAGACTGGCGGCAAGAAAATCTCGCTGGCCGACCTGATCGTGCTGGGTGGCTCTGCCGCGGTGGAAGCTGCCGCCCGGAAGGCCGGCCACAACGTGACCGTGCCGTTCTCGCCCGGCCGCACCGACGCCTCGCAGGCCCAGACCGATGTGGACTCGTTCGCACCGCTGGAGCCCTTGGCCGACGGCTTCCGCAACTACGCGCGCCCAGGGCTGGAAAGCTCGGCCGCCGAGCGCCTGCTCGACAAGGCCAATCTGCTCACGCTGACCGCTCCCGAGATGACGGTGCTGGTCGGTGGCTTGCGTGTGCTCAATGCCAACACGGGACACACCAGCCACGGGGTCTTCACCACGCGCACCGAAACCCTGAGCAACGACTTTTTCGTCAGCTTGCTCGACATGGGCACGGTGTGGCGCAAGTCATCCACCGAAGGCGTGCTGGAAGGCCGCGACCGGGTCACCGGCAGCGCCAAGGGCTCCGGCACCGTGGTCGACCTGGTGTTTGGTTCCAACTCGGTGCTGCGCGCGCTGGCCGAGGTGTACGCCAGCAGCGACGCGCAACCCAAGTTCGCGCGCGACTTCGTGGCCGCCTGGACCAAAGTGATGAACCTGGACCGCTTCGACCTGAAGTGATGCCGTCACGCAGGGCCACCACCGCCTGATCTGCGCCCTGCACGTCCCGTCAAGCCCGGCACCGGAATTCTTTCTGGCGCCGGGTTTACTTTTTGGTGCGCGCAGCCTTGGCCTTGACCGGAGGCGGCTTCGCGCGGGCTTGCGACTGCGACTGCGCCTGGTCCAGCCACAGCAACGTGTCGGCGTGCGAGAGAAAGCGCCGCAAATAGTCGGGCGACAGGTCGCGCATCAAGGCCAGCGTGCGCAGCACCAGCCGGTGGGAGTTGAGCGGCCCGGCGTTCTCGGGGCCTTGCTCCACCGCCCGGGTCACCTCGTCTTCGGCACAGATGCGCGACCAGGTGTCGCGGAAACGTCGCGCGCTGCGCAGTTCGCGGCCTGGCGGGGCGGTGGCGGCCATGTCGCTGTTGAGTTGCGCCAGTGGTGAGGGTGAGCGGGCGCTCGCGGGCTTTGCAGGCAGTGCCTGCGTGGGACGGTCGGGCCAGGCCTGTTGCAACCGACCCTGCAGCGCACGCTGCACCGCCTCGGGCGCGGCCTGCAAGCGCCGCTCCAAGGCCGCCACAAAGTGGGCCTGGACTGGATCACTCACGCGTTGCCGCCTTGGCCGTGCTGGTTGATGGCGCGGCCTTGGGCACCGGCGCCATCTCCACCCGGCGGTTGAGCGCGCGGCCCTTCTCATCGGTGTTGGACGCCACGGGTTGCTCTGCACCGAAAGCGGCGCTGAACACGCGTTGCGGCGGCATGCCTTCCTGGATCAGCGCGCGGGTCACGGTGAGCGCGCGCTGCGCCGAGAGTTCGAGGTTGTCGGCGTAGCGCTGGTTGTTGGCCTGCACCGGACGGTCGTCGGTGAAGCCGCTGACCATCAGCATCTCGTCGCGCTCGCCCAGGTACACCTGCAGCGGCGGCACCAGGCTCTTGAGCACCTGGCGGCCTTCGGGGCGCAGTTCGTCGGAGTTCAGCGGAAACAGCACGCTGCCGCTGATGCCGATGCGGCCGTTGTCCAGCGTCACGCGACCACTCTGCAGCGGAATGGCCAGCGCCTTCTCCAGCGCCATGCGGCGGGCCTCTTCCTGCTGGCGTTTCTGCACCTCCGACTGCAGGCTCGCCACCAGGTCCATCTGCACCACCAGCACGCCGATGAGGATGAGCACAAAGGCGCCCACCAACCCGGCCATGAGGTCGCCGAACACGGCCCAGACCGGCGCGCTCTGGCCGTCTGCGCCTTCGTCGAGTGTGTCGTCCAGCCCGGTCATCATGCAGCGCTCTCCGCCGTGTTTTTCCGGTCACTGCGCAGCCGCCGCAAATCCTCGAAGATGCCTTGCTGCGAGCTGATGCTCAGGTCGATCACCTCGCGCGCCTGCGCCACGTAGTAGGCCAGCTGCTCGTCGCTGCGCTGCATCGACTGGCCCACCGCCGCTTCGATGCGTTGCAGGCTGTCGATGAGTTTTTCGTTGGTGGCAGCGAACAACTGCACGCCGTGGCCAAAGGCATCACCCAGCGCGGCCAGTTCGATGGCGCTGCCGCTGACCTGCGCGGCCACGTCGTCGGCGCGGTGGGCCTGCGCGCCCACGGTCTCGGCAAACTGGCGGCCCACCTGGTCGAGCACGCTGCTGGCCGACGTGACCAGCGATTCGATGGCCGCGCGCTGCTCGCCCGTGGCTTGCTGCACGGTCAGCAGCAGGCTGCCGATGTTGTTCATGAGGGTGGCGCGTTCCTGCAGCGCGAGGTTGTCGCGCTCGCCCAGCTGCGTGCTTTCGCGGCGCAGCTGCGCGATCACCTCGGCCGCAGCTTTGGGCGCTTCGGACGCGGTTTCAAGGAGGCGCTGCACGGCGGCCTCCGTGCGCGCTGATTCTTCGCCGCGCAACGCGATCAGCTCGTCGCGCCAGCGGGTCGCGGTCTCCTCCAGTGTCTGGCCCACGGCCTGCTGCTGCGCGAGCGTCTGCGCGCCGAGCTGTTGCCACTCGGTTTGCAGGGTGGTGGCCATGCCTTGCAAGGACTGTGTCCAGGCGGCCTGGCGCTGTTGTTCGTGGGCGCGCTGTTCGGCCTGTGCGCGGGTGGCGCTGTCCTGCACGCGGGTGATGAGCGCGGCGGAGCGCAGTTCAAACGCACCGAAGAGCCCCTGCATCTGCTCGTGCACCGCTTCATGCACCCGCTCGTGGAGGCGGGTGGACTCGGCCGCGATGGCGGTCATGGCGTTTTCGACCACCGGCTGCAGCGTCTCGCCCGCGACGCGCGCGCTGGCCGAAAGGCTGTCGCTGAGCGAGCGCGCCACCGACTGGCCCAGCGCCTGGTAAGCCGCGTTCGCTTCGCGGTGAAACGTGTCCTGCCGCGCCAGCAATTGTTCGTCGAGCTGCTGGCCGCGGCGTTCCATCTGCTCCATCAGGGCCTGCAGCTGGTTCACCACAGCGGGCAATGCGCCGGCCTGCTGCTGCAAGGCCTTGAAGGTTTCATTGCGCTGGTGCGCAAGCGAAAACGGGAGGAACACGGTGGTGATCTGCGCGTCGAGTGCGCGAACCACCTGCAGGCGTTCGCGCCGGCTCACAGCCGACATGAGGCCCAACATGGCCGAGGTGGCCACGCCCACCACCGAGGTGCCAAACGCCAGGCCCAGGCCTTTGATGGGTTCGGCCAGCGCAGAGCGGATGGCCTGCAGATCGGCTGTGCCCTCCAGCGTGAACACGGCGCCGCGGAAGGTGACAACCAGCCCCAGGAAGGTGCCGAGCATACCCAGCATCACCAGCAGGCCGATCAGATACGGCGTGAGCGCCAGGCCAGGCAGCGCACTGCGCTCGCCTTCGATGCGCGAACGCACGGGGCTTTGCAGCGCAGGTGGCAGGCGGCCGAGCCAGTCGCTCAACTGCGTCAGTGGCTGCGGCACATCGGCCAGCGCCAGGGACAGCGCGGCCGTGAGTGCTGAGTAGCGCCGGATCTCCTGCGCGCCCAGCAGGTAGGTGGCGCCGATGGCCAGCGTCATGGTCAGCGCGATGGCGCTGGTGCCGACGAAGCCCCAGCCGACCCAGACGATGGCGATCAGGCCGAGGGCAAAGGCGCCCAAAACAAAAAGGCGGTTCACGGTGTTCGAATTCATGGGTGTTGTTTCATTTCCTGGCTCAGCGCCTCGACCATGCCGACCACAGGCTGCAGCCGCAGGTCCAGCTCGGCCAGCAGCGTTTGCTGCAGCTCGTGTTCAAACAGCGGCTGCCAGCCGCCTGGGTGGGATTGGCGCAGTTGCGCAAAGCGCGCCTTGAGAAAGCCGGGCACGGTGGCCAGCAGCCGCTGTTCACGCCCGCCCAGCATGGGCTCAAGCACGGCGTCCAAAGCGGCGAGCTGGGCCAGCCGCGCCGAGGTGAGGGACAAGGTCTTGCGCACATGGCCGCGCAGCGCTTCGATGCTCATGTCCATGCGGCGTTGCTGCTCCTGGCAACGCTGGTGGTGCGGAGCAAAGCCGGCGTCGGTGTCGTCGGTGCCCTCATCGCCCGGCTCCCGCAGTGGGCTGGTGATGGCCTGGCTCAGCGTGGCGCGCACGCGTTGCAACTCGGCCTGCAAACCGCTGGCGTTCGATGGCACCGCCGGGCGCCGGGCGCGCGCCACGGCGGGCAGAGCTTGGTGGAGCGAACTCAGCGCAATCGCATCGGCAACGTTGAACCACTGGCCCAGGCGCTCGGCAAGATCTTGTCGCGGAGTGTCCACGGGCGCGGGCAGCCAGCCGGCGAGCTGGCGCACCAAGGCTGAGCGGTTGAAGTTGCTGCGCAAAAAAGCATTCCTTGGCGCCCTGCGGGCGCAATCGGCATCGAGAACAGGGTGGGTTGCCGACTTGGGGGGGGGCGTGCACGCCCGTCAGCGGTGGCCAAGGTGGAGGACCAGAGGCCAAGGCGACATTAGAAACGATCCGCCAGACCGACTTGTAACCGCCTGCCGGCGAGTGCCGTAGGCAGACGGAGAATTTTCTCTGGCGGGCAAACAAATTCATGGACTTGCAGCGCTTTGTGCCACCGCATCAGCCGACGACTGCCTGAGTTGATACGACCGGCCTGTTCCGCTGCCAGCGTTCTTGCGATGAGAGATCCGTTGGGGTGCTCAGTTCGCATGATTCATACATGCCTTGATGCATCCCCTCGGCTACGATGTCGCTGATCGGCCATAAGCGGCCGTAGGTTGACCGGCCTCATTGCAGACCTTCCGAGTGCATCGGCTCGATCACAGAATCTCGTTGGCGATGAAGCGAACAAAGGACACGGTCGGTTGAGGAGTCCTCCTCCATGGGCTCGTTGACCCTCTCAAAATCGAGAGGGCGGCTATCGGATCTGGCTGTTGTGCGCGACCGGACGAGAGCCTACATTTCTTGAGGGCGGCAACCGCCGCCCGCGAAGTCAACCCGGAAAACGCGCCATGTCCATCGAACAAGTCATCCGTGCCTACGAGGCAGCCCTGAACGCGAACGACCTTGAAACGATCCTCGGCCTGTACGGCGCCGAACCGGTCTTCATGCCGCAGGGCGCACCCGCGCTGGTCGGCCGGGCTGCCGTTCGCGCCGGATACGCCCATGTCTTTGACACCCTCAAGCTCAACGTGCGCTTCACCGTGCACGAGATCGAAGAGGCCGGCGACTGGGCCTGGGTGCGAACCACCTCTGCCGGGCGCACGCGCGTTCTTGCCGCCGGCAGCGAAGGCGAAGAGGGCAACAACGAGCTCTTCGTTTTCCGCCGCGAGGGCGACGCCTGGCGTATCCACCGCTACTTGTTCGCCACCAGTCTGTCGCGCCCATGAACACGCATCCGGCGCAGGCGCGCACGATGCGCGCGGTGGTGCTGAGCCAGCCTGGCGGCCCCGAGAACCTGGTGTTGTCGACCTTGCCGCTGCCGCAACTCCGGCCAGGCTGGGTGCGCATTGCGGTGCGCGCGTTCGGGCTGAACCGGTCCGAGTTGCACACGCGGCTGGGCCTGTCGCAGGGCGTCACCTTCCCGCGCGTACTGGGCATCGAAGCGGTCGGCGTGATCGACGAACTGCATGCAGGTGATCAGGGCGACCGGGACGGCAGCCTGACGCGTGGCCAGCAGGTGGCCACGGTACTGGGCGGCATGGGCCGCGTCTTCGACGGCGGCTACGCCGAGTACGTGGTCGTGCCCCGCCAGCAGGTGATCCCCTTCAACTCGACGCTGCCCTGGGCCGTGCTCGGCGCCGTCCCCGAGACGCTGCAGACGGCACAGGGCTCTCTGAGCATCGGCCTGGACTTGCAGCCCGGGCAGACCCTGCTCATCCGCGGCGGCACCTCGGCGCTGGGCCTGGCTGCCGCGACACTGGCCAAGGATCGCGGCGCCACGGTATTGGCCACGACACGCCAGCCCGAGCGGGCCGCGGCGTTGCGCGCGCACGGCGTGGACCATGTGATCGTCGACGATGGGCAGGTCGCGCACGCGGTGCGCGCCATCGTGCCCGCGGGCGTGGACGCCGCACTCGAACTGGTGGGCACACCGACCTTGCCCGACACCTTGCGCGCCACGCGCGTGCACGGCACGGTCTGCTTCACCGGCATGCTGTCTAATCGTTGGACCGTGGACGAGTTCTACCCCATCGACTACATCCCGCGCGGGGTCAGGCTCACGGCCTACGCCGGCGGTGCCGACGACCTGCCGGCGCCAGTGCTGCAGGCCTACCTCGACCGTCTGGCCGCAGGCCTCCTCGCGATCGGCCCGCTGCGCACCTACGCGCTAGACGACATCCCGCGCGCCCATGCCGACCTCGAACACAACCGCGTCTTCGGCAAGCTGGTGGGCGTGACCGACCTCGCCGACGCCGCGTTCACACCGTCGGAGTAGCCCACGATGCGAGCGGCCTGGTACGAACAAAGAGGGCCGGCGCGCGATGTGCTGGTGGTGGGCGAGATGCCGCAGCCGGCGCCTGGCGAGGGCGAGGTGCGCATCCGCCTGGCCTTCTCCGGCATCAACCCGGGCGACGTCAAGAAGCGCAGCGGCTGGCAAGGGTCGCCGATGCCTTACCCGCGAGTCGTGCCGCACAGCGACGGCGCGGGGTTCATCGACGCCGTGGGTCCTGGGGTGCCGGCCGCGCGTGTCGGGCAGGCGGTCTGGTGTTACGGCGCCCAGTCCTATCGTGCCTTCGGCACCGCGGCCGAACACGTCGTGGTACCTGCTGCGCTGGCCGTGCCCTTGCCTGACGGTGCCGGGTCACAGCCCGACCTGCTCGAACAGGCCGCCTGCCTGGGTATCGCCGGCATCACTGGTTACCGGGCGGTGTTTGCGGGCGGCCCGGTGGCCGGACTCGACGTGCTGGTGTGGGGCGCCGCATCGGGCGTTGGCGCCGTGGCCTTGCAGATGGCCCATCGTGCCGGCGCGCGTGTGCTCGCCGTGGTGCGCCGCGCGGAACATCTGCCGTCAGTGCGCGCGATGGGCGCGGCCGAGGCCTGGCTGGCCGACGATGCGACCTTGGTCGACCAGATTCGCCAGGCGGCCCCGGCGGGCGTGCATCGCATCGCCGAGGTCGACTTCGCTGCGCACATCGACGTCGACGCGGCCGTCATCGCCACCGGGGGCGTCATCAGCGCCTACTACTCGTCGGCCGACCGCCCGGACATGCCGTACTGGACGCTGGCCTTTGCCGACGTCTCACTGCGCCTGCTGGGCAGCGACGACTTCCCGCTGGCGGTGAAGGCTGAAGCGGCGCAAGAGCTGACCGCCGCGCTGCTCGAGGGAAGGTTGCGCGCAACCATCAACGCCCTGCTGCCGCTGGACGACATCGCCCTGGCCCACGAGCAGGTGGAGCGCGGTGCAGGCGGGCGCGTGCTGCTGAGCCTGGCCACCCCTGCGCCGGCTCGATCCTAGCCGCGCGCGTCGGGACCCACACGCATGGACCTGAACGCGGTCAGGATGTTCGTGGCAGCAGTCCAGGCCGGCAGCTTGTCGGCGGCCGCCGCCCGGCTCGACATGGCCTTGCCCACGCTGAGCCGGCGCATCCGCGAACTCGAAGCCGAGTTGAATGTGCGTCTGTTCGAGCGCAATGCGCGCGGCGTCAGGCTGACCGACGCCGGCACGCGCTTGTATGAGCATGCATCGCGGGGCATCGAATCGCTCGAAGACGCAGCGCGCGCCGTGGCCAGCGATGAAGCGCAACTCAGGGGCACGCTCAGGCTGTCGATCCCGCCGTCGTTCGAGCCCTGGTGGGACCTGATCGCCGCCTTCCAGCGTTGCCATCCCCAAGTGCAGATGTCGGTGTTCACCACCGAGCGCCGGGTCGATCTGGTGGAAGACGGCATCGACGTCGCGCTGCGTGTGGGCGAGGTCGTCCACGATTCGATGGTCGGCAGGCGCCTGCTCGACTACCGCCATGTGTTGGTGGCCAGCCCGCAACTGCTGGAACGCGTGGGCGAACCCACATCACTCGAGGGCCTACGTCACCTGCCCTGTGGCGTGTGGCGACGCAGCAGCGCACCCGGTGCCATCTGGCAGCTTGGCGACCAGCGCTTCGAACCGGTGGCGACGCTGGTTACCAACGACTATGTGCACTTGCGCTCGCGCGCCATCGCGGCCGAGCTGCTCACCGAGCTGCCGCCGTTCTTGGCGCACGCTGCCCTACAACGCGGCGAGTTGAAGCAAGTGTTACCCGACCTTCCGATGCCGGCGCAGGACCTCTGGTTGCTCCATCCATCGCGGCGCTTCGTATCGAGCATCGTCCGGGCCTACATCGACTTCTGCCAGGCGCACGCGGACGCGGTTTGCGACGGGGGAACGATCGAATCGACGCCTCGCGCGAAGGGCCGTCAAACGAAGAAGCACGGGAGAGGCGGCGCATGAAGACAAACCTGCGAGTGGCTGCCTCTTGCGGAGACGACCGTCTGATGCGGGCCCAAAGGCGACAGTCTGTTTCTCTCTCCAAAAGGCCGGCGGTACATCTTTTTCGACTACACCTTTCTCAGTTGTCGAAGTACGCGGTCAATCTCTTGGTAAATCTCGGGCCAATCAGAACCATGCGTAGCGCGGAAACGAAGACCAGCAGCGACCTCGGGCGTCCAAAGAAATCCACCTGTACATCTGAAGTTTGCCGGGTCGTCTCCTCGGCATGCAACGGTAGGCGGCTCGCCCGTTGGAAGACGAATCTCTGTTGCGATGAACCAAGTCTCATCGAGGTTACGTGACGTTGTTTTCCAGACTTCAAGGCCTTTGCGTAACACCCGCTTTTCTGTAACACGCCCTAGCGCTTCTTCAGCAAGCAAAAGTTGATATGTGCTGTTGATGCCCACGGTCTTCGGGCTGGATAGAAATATCTCTATCGCCGCATCATAGAAGTTGGCGATGCTACCTGCGTCATTTTTGACAATCTCCTTGGCTTTCGAGACAGCGGCGGCATCACCCCTAGCTGCCTTACTTGGCCAAAGAAATGCCATCGCGCCAAAGTTTGGGCTCCCATACTCTTTTGGCCCGATATACCAATCGCCATTGAGTTTGAATACAACCTCAGTAACTTCATTCCTCGTTGGTTCTATATCACCATCACATAATTTGTCGAGGCAATCAATGCGCTGTTGTTTCGTTAGCTCAGCCTGCATCTTCTCCGAAGGTCCGCAAGAACTCAGGACTAACGAGAGTGCCCACAAAATCCAATATTCGAATCTCACAAAAGCTCTCGATAAAATTTTGAGGACATCCAACGAATGTCTGCTTCTGGCCGATTTGAGTCATCGAGGCAGCATCAACCTCGGAAATACGCTCCAAATTTGGCGACAACACCCCAGGAGTCGGCTGCGGTCAGTCGCAGCGCTTTGACGCCAGTCGATTTTGCTTTGGCGCCCTGCGCCTGCCCGCGTCAGACAACCAGCACGGCGCGAAAGTCGTTCACGTTGGTGTGTGTGGGGCCGGTGATCACCAGATCGCCCAGCGGCTGAAAATAGCCGTAAGCGTCGTTGCGTGCGAGGTGGTCGGTGACCTTGAGGCCCTTGGCTGCTGCGCGGGCCAGGGTGTCGGGTGTGACGAGTGCACCGGCGTTGTCTTCCATACCGTCAATGCCGTCGGTGTCGGCCGCCAGCGCCCACACATTGGCGATGCCGTTGAGCGCCTGCGCCAAGCCCAGGCAGAACTCCCCTGCCCTTCCGCCCTTGCCTTTGGCCTGGCCTTCCACGCGAGGTCGCACCGTCACGGTGGTCTCACCGCCGCTCAGGATCACACACGGCGTCTTGAAATCGTTGCGGCCCAGCGCGGCCGAGCGCGCCAGCGCGGCGTGCACCTTGCCCACCTCGCGCGACTCGCCTTCGATCTCGTCGCTGAGCACATACGTGTTCAGCCCGATCGCACGCGCGGCGGCAGCGGCCGCTTCCAGGCTCTGCTGCGGCGTGGCGATCAGGTGCACCTCGTGGCCTTGCAGGCGATCGTCGCCCGGCTTGGGCGTTTCGAGTTCGCCGCGCTCCAGCTGCGCGCGCACGGCTGATGGCACGTCGATGCCGTAGCGCCGCAGGATGTCCAGCGCATCGGCGCAGGTGGTGGCGTCGGCCACGGTGGGGCCGCTGGCGATCACGCTCACGTCGTCGCCCGGCACGTCGCTGATGGTGATGGTGACCACGCGCGCGGGCGCGCAGCCTGCGGCCAGGCGCCCGCCCTTGATGCGCGAGAGGTGCTTGCGCACCGTGTTCATCTCCAGGATGTTGGCGCCGCTGTTGAGCAGCTCGCGGTTGATGCGCTGTTTATCTTCCAGCGTGAGGCCGTCGGCCGGCAAGGTGAGCAGTGACGAGCCGCCACCCGAAATGAGGCAGAGCACGAGATCTTCGGAGGTGAGTCCTTGCGTGAGCTGCAGGATGCGCTGCGCGGCGGCCAGGCCCGCAGCGTCGGGCACCGGGTGCGAGGCTTCCACCACCTCGATGCGCTCTCTCAAACCCACCGGGCGCGGTGGCGTGTGGTCGTAGCGCGTGACCACCAGCCCCGAGATGGGAGCGTCGGCCGGCCACAGCGCCTCCACCGCCTGCGCCATGGCGCCACCGGCCTTGCCGGCGCCGATGACCACGGTGCGGCCCTTGGGTGGCTTGGGCAGGGCGGCTGCCGTGTTGTGCAGGGGCAGCGCACGCTGCACTGCCACGTCAAACAGGTGGCGCAGCAGGGCTCGGGGGTCGGTGAGGCTGGGGGATGGGGTCGTGGTGGACATGGAGTGAGTTTAGAGAATGCCGGCCCTCACCCCAACCCTCTCCCGCTTGCAGGAGAGGGGGTACATGCACTTCAAGCGGCCGGCTCAGGCGCGATCGGGTGGTTGGCCATCAGCTCCAGGCTGCGGCACAGCGCCGAATGGTCCAGCCCGGCCATGCCGTGGGCCGCGCAGCTCTGCATCAGCTGCGCCGCGCTGGCCGTGTGCGGCAGGCTCACGCCGAGTTCTTTCGCGCCCTGCAGCGCGAGGTTCAGGTCCTTCTGATGCAGTTCGATTCGGAAGCCCGGCTTGAAGGTGCGCTGGATCATGCGTTCACCGTGCACCTCCAGAATGCGGCTGGCCGCGAAGCCGCCCATGAGCGCCTGGCGCACCTTGGCCGGATCAGCCCCGGCCTTGCTGGCGAACAGCAGGGCTTCGGCCACGGCCTCGATGTTGAGCGCCACGATGATCTGGTTGGCCACCTTGGTGGTCTGGCCGTCGCCGTTGCCGCCCACCAGCGTGATGTTCTTGCCCATGGTTTCGAACAGCGGTTTGACGCGGTCGAAAGTCTCTTGCGAACCGCCCACCATGATGGTGAGGCTGGCGGCTTTGGCACCCACCTCGCCGCCACTGACCGGCGCGTCCAGGTACTCACAGCCCAGTGCGTTGATCTTCTGCGCGAACTGTTTGGTGGCCATGGGGCTGATGGAGCTCATGTCCACCACCACCTTGCCGGCCTGCAAGCCTTTGGCCACGCCGTGTTCGCCGAACAACACGTCTTCCACGTGCGGCGTGTCGGGCACCATGGTGATGACGATGTCGGCGCGCTTCGCCACCTCGGTGGCGTTGGTGCAGATGGTCGCGCCTTGGTCGGCAAAAGCTTCAGGCACCTTGCTGCGGCTGCTCACAAACAATGTGTGGCCCGCCTTGAGCAGGTTGAGCGCCATGGGCGTGCCCATGGTGCCCAGGCCGATGAAACCGACCTTGAGTCCGTTGTTGGTCATGTATGTCTCTGCTGTTTTTTCAAAGTGATTGGCCATGAGCGGCGATCCAGCTCAGGCCTCGGTCCGTGCCACCCGGGGTCGCGTCTTTGGGTTTGTATTCGCAGCCGATCCAGCCGGTGTAGCCCAACGCTTCAATGTGCTCGAACAGGAAGCGGTGATCGATCTCGCCGGTGCCAGGCTCGTTGCGGCCGGGGGTGTCGGCCAGCTGCATGTGGGCAATGCGCGGGAGCAGCTCGCGAATGGTGTTGGCCAGCTCGCCTTCCATGCGCTGCGCGTGATAGATGTCGTACTGCAGAAACACGTTGTCGGAACCCACCTCGTCCATCAGCTCGATGGCTTGGCGCGGACGGTTCACAAAATAGCCCGGCATGTCGAAGCGGTTGATGGGCTCGACCAGCAGCGGGATGTCGAGTTTCTTGGCCTCTGCCGCGGCGTAGCGCACGTTGCCCACCCAGGTGGCTCGGGCCTGCGCCTCGCTCACACCAGCGGGCACCAGGCCAGCCATGCTGTGCCAGCGCTGCACGCCGATCACCGGCGCGTAGCTGGCGGCCTTGGCCACGCCAGCGCGGAACTCGTCTTCCCGCCCGGGAATGCAGGCGATGCCACGCTCCCCCGCAGACCAGTCGCCCGGCGGCAGGTTGTGCAGCACCAGTTCCAGGTGGTGATCCTTGAGCCGGCTGGCAACTTCTTCGGCCGGGTGGTCGTAAGGGAACAGAAACTCAACCGCCTTGAACCCGGCTTTCGAAGCAGCAGCAAAACGGTCAAGGAAGGGAAGTTCTGTCCAGAGCATGGACAGGTTGGCGGCAAAACGGGGCACGTGTGGTTCCTTGTTATTCCAGCAATCCGGCTGCGACAAGGCCTTCGCGGCCCTCGGGGTGCAGGCACTCGATGTCTTCAAACTCGTTGATGGCGTTGATCTCGACGCCCATGGCGATGTTGGTCACCTTCTCCAGGATCACCTCCACGACCACCGGCACACTGTACTTGCGCGCCATCGCCTGCGCCTCGCGCAAGGCAGCACCGATCTTGGCCGGGTCTGTCACGCGCAGCGCCTTGCAGCCCAGGCCCTCCACCACCGCCATGTGGTCAACGCCGTAGCCTTTGAGATCGGGGTCGTCCACGTTCTGGTTTTCAAACGCGAGCTGCACGCAATAGTCCATCTCGAAGCCGCGCTGCGCCTGCCGGATGAGACCCAGATAGCTGTTGTTCACCAGCACCTGCACATAGGGCAGGCGGAACTGCGCACCCACCGCCAGCTCTTCCACCAGGAACTGGAAGTCGTAGTCGCCCGAAAGGCCCACCACCGTTTTGGTGGGGTCGGCCGCCACCACGCCGAGGGCAGCGGGAATCGTCCAGCCCAGCGGACCGGCCTGGCCGCAGTTGATCCACTGGCGCGGGCCGTACACGTGCAGGAACTGCGCGCCGGCGATCTGGCTCAGGCCGATGGTGGAGACGTACACCGTGTCTCGGCCGAATGCGGCGTTCATCTCTTCGTACACGCGCTGCGGCTTGATCGGCACGTTGTCGAAATGGGTCTTGCGCTGCATCAGCTTCTTGCGCTCGGCGCAGCGGGCGGCCCAGGTGGTGTAGTCCTTCAAGGCACCGGCGGCCTTGCGCTCGCGCGCTACCTGCACGAAGAGCTCAAGCGCGATCTTCGCGTCAGACACGATGCCCAGATCCGGGTTGAACACGCGGCCGATTTGCGTGGGCTCGATGTCCACGTGAACGAATTTTCGACCCTGGGTGTAGACCTCCACCGAACCAGTGTGGCGGTTGGCCCAGCGGTTGCCGATGCCCAGCACAAAGTCGCTGGCCAGCATCGTGGCGTTGCCATAGCGGTGGCTGGTCTGCAAACCGACCATGCCAGCCATAAGCGGGTGGTCGTCGGGGATGCTGCCCCAGGCCATGAGGGTGGGAATCACCGGCACGCCGGTGAGTTCGGCCAACTCCACCAGCAAGTCAGACGCGTCCGCGTTGATGATGCCGCCGCCGGCCACGATCAGCGGCTTGTTCGAGGCCATGAGCATGTCCAGCGCCTTCTCCACCTGCTTGCGCGTGGCAGCGGGTTTGTAGACCGGCAGCGGCTCGTAGGTGTCGATGTCGAACTCGATCTCGGCCATCTGCACGTCGATCGGCAGGTCGATCAGCACCGGGCCGGGGCGACCCGAGCGCATGAGGTGGAACGCTTGCTGAAACGCGCGCGGTACCAGCGCGGGCTCGCGCACCGTCACGCTCCATTTCGTCACCGGCTTGCTGATGGCTTCGATGTCCACCGCCTGGAAGTCTTCCTTGTACATGCGGGCACGGGGCGCCTGACCGGTGATGCACAGGATGGGAATGCTGTCGGCAATGGCCGAGTACAGGCCGGTGATCATGTCGGTGCCGGCTGGTCCGCTGGTGCCGATGCACACGCCGATGTTGCCGGCCTTGGCACGGGTGTAGCCCTCGGCCATGTGCGAAGCGCCTTCCACATGCCGCGCCAGCACATGCGCAATGGTCTGGCGCTCGCGGAGTTGGGCGTACAGCGGGTTGATGGCGGCACCGGGCACACCGAAGGCCTGTGTGATGCCTTCCTTCTCCATCACCAGCACGGCGGCCATTGCAGCTTTCATCTTCGGCATGTCTGTCTCCTGTGGGTTTGTAGGCGCAGACCGATGCTAGGGAGCCCGTCCGGTTGTGGGAATGGCACTGGCAGTACTTCGATTCCATACCCCAGGTATGGAATGGGGCTTTCCCGACTAACATGCACCCATGGACCGCTTCAAGGAAATCGAGGCATTCGTGCAGGTGATGGAGCACGGCAGCCTGGCTGCGGCCGCGCTGCACGCTGGCATCACGCCGGTGATGATGGGCCGGCGCATAGATGCGCTGGAAAAGCGGCTGGGCACACAGCTCATGCACCGCTCGACCCGACGTCTGGTGCTCACCGAGCAGGGCGCTGCCTTTCTGGACGAATGCCGCGCGCTGCTGGCGCAGTGGGCCAGCGCCGAAGCCACCGTCTCGTCGCAGCGCCACAGCGCGAGCGGGCACCTGGTGGTATCTGCCCCGGCGGCGTTTGGCCGTATGCATGTGGCGCCGCACGCCAGCAGCTTCCTCAAAGCCAACCCGCAGGTGCGCATCTCTTTCAACCTCACCGACCGGGTGGTGGACCTGGTGCGGGATGGTTACGACATGGCCTTGCGCATCGGCAACGTGATCGACCCCAACTTCGTGGCCATCAAACTCGCCACCAACCAGCGCGTGGTCTGCGGCACGCCGGCCTATTTCCGCAAGCACGGCAAGCCCAAGACCCTGGACGACCTGAAGGCCCACAACTGCCTGGCCTTCAATCTGCAGGGTGGCCAGCAACGCGGCTGGTATTTCTTGCAGGGAGACAAGACCGTGACCGTGCGCGCCGAGGGCAACCTGGATTGCAACGACGGCGAGCTGCTGCACCGCTGGGTCAGCGAAGGCCTGGGCCTGGGTTGGCGCAGCACCTGGGAGATCCAGCTGCAGCTGCAGCGCGGTGAACTGGTGACCGTGCTCGACGAGTTCGCCCTGCCCGAATACGACATCCTGGCGGTTTACCCGCAGCAGCGGCACCTGCCAGCCAAGGTTCGCTTCTTCATCGACCACCTCAAGAAGATCTACGCGAAACCGGGCTACTGGCTGCGCGACACCCCATGACCACGCTGTTGATCCACAACGCCACCTGCATCGCCACCTTCGACCATGCCGACCCGGCGCGCGGGCGGGAGCTGCAGGGCGCTTCGCTCTTCGTGCGCGACCACCTGATCGAGTGGATCGGCCCTTCGGCCGAGTTGCCCGCCGCCTTGCGCGACACGGCCGACGAGACCATCGACGCGCGCGGCCACCTCGTCATGCCGGGCCTGGTGAACACGCACCACCACATGTACCAATCGCTCACACGCGCCATACCGGCGGTGCAGAACGCCGAGCTGTTTGGCTGGCTGCGCGGGCTCTACCCCATCTGGAGCGGCCTGACGCCCGAGATGGTTCGGGTCTCGACCCAGGTGGCCATGGCCGAGCTGCTCATGAGCGGCTGCACCACCACCAGCGACCACCTCTACCTCTACCCCAACGGCGTGCGTCTGGAAGACAGCATCGAAGGGGCACAGGCCATCGGCATGCGTTTCGTGGCCACGCGCGGCAGCATGAGCGTGGGGCAGTCCCAAGGTGGCCTGCCGCCCGACAGCGTGGTGGAACGCGAAGACGCGATCCTCAAGGACAGCCAGCGGCTCATCGAAACCTGGCACGACGCCAGCCATGGCGCCATGCTGCAGATCGCGCTGGCGCCGTGTTCGCCTTTTTCGGTGAGCACCGGGCTCATGCAAGACAGCGCGGCGCTGGCGCGCTCATTCAAGGGTCAAGGTGTTCGGCTGCACACCCACCTGGCCGAGAACGACCACGACATCGCCTACAGCTTGGCGAAGTTCAACCGCACGCCCGCACAGTACGCGCAAGACCTGGGCTGGCTGGGCGATGACGTGTGGCACGCTCACTGCGTCAAGCTCGATGAAGACGGCATCTCCCTGTTTGCCGCCAGCCGCACCGGCGTGGCGCACTGCCCCTGCAGCAACATGCGGCTGGCCTCGGGCATCGCGCCGGTGCGCCGCATGCTGAACGCCGGCGTGCCCGTGGGTCTGGGCGTGGACGGCAGCGCGAGCAACGACGGCGCGCACCTTGTGAGCGAAGCGCGCCAGGCCCTGCTGCTGGCCCGCGTGGGCCGCGCGATGCAGCCGCCCGAGGTGCGAAACGGCAAGACCTTCTTCGGCTGTGATCTGGGACCGGCGGAGATGACGGCGCGCGACGCGCTCTTTATCGCCACACGCGGCGGTGCACAGGTGCTGGGACGCAGCGATGTGGGCCACCTCGCCCCCGGCATGTGCGCCGACCTGGCGTTGTTCGACTTGCGCGCGCTGGGCTTTGCCGGCGGCGCGGTGCACGACCCGGTGGCCAGCCTGCTGCTCTGCGCGAGCGCACAGGCGGCGTACACGGTGGTCGATGGACGGGTGGTGGTGCGCGAAGGTCAACTGACCACGGTGGACATCGGACCTTTGCTGGAAAAGCACAACCGTCTGGCGCTGCAACTGGCGCAGTCGGTTGTCTGAAGCGGGCGAGAGAACAACAACCCAGCCCCTAAACTCAAGGCATGCCCTGGCACGCCCAACTCGACCTCCACTACCGCCGCGACGAACAACGCACCGTGCTGCAGCACCGCCACACCGGCCCGCTGCGCATCTTCAAGAGCCTCTACCCCGAGGGCGACGGCATCTGCCACAACGTCATCATCCACCCGCCTGGCGGCCTGGTGGGGGGCGATGTGCTGGAGGTCAACGTGCACGCTGCAGTGCAAGCCCATGGCCTGCTGGCCACACCCGGCGCCACGCGCTTTTACAGAACCGACGGCCCGTCCACCGAGCAGCGCGTCACGCTCACGCTGGACGAAGGCGCGCGGCTCGAATGGCTGCCTTTGGAGGCCATCGCTTACCCCGGCTGCCTGGCCGTCAACAGCCTCACGGTCACGCTGGCCGAGGGCGCCGAGATGATCGGCTGGGACGTGTGCGCGCTGGGCCTGCCCAACGCCCGCCAACCCTTTGACCGCGGCAGTCTCACGCAGCACCTGGAGATACCCGGCCTGTGGCTGGAGCGCTCGCGCATCGACGCCAGCGACACCCGGCTGCTCGAATCGCCGCTGGGGCTGGGCGGGCACAAGTGCATGGGCTCGCTCTGGCTGGCCTGCGGCACGCCCCTCACCCGCGAACGCCGCGAACACCTGCTGGAGGTGGTGCGCGTGGTGCTGGGAGGCGAACACGGCCTGCAGGTGGGCTCCACCTGCCCCAACCCGCGCATGCTGGTGGTGCGCGCGGTGGCGCCCATGGTGGAGCCGCTCATGGCACTGTTCCAGCGGGTGTGGGCCACGCTGCGCACCGAGGCCTGGGGCCTGAGCAACACGCCGCCGCGCATCTGGAAGGTCTGACGGGCACCGAATTGGGGTGAAAAGCCCCGGCTGATCGGCGCACCACCGAGGCAATGCCGTGCGCAGAATACGAAAGCCATTGATGGGCGAGCCAGTCGCACGCCCTGAACCACCCTATGCCCGTTGCCGCCAACCACCTGCAAGATGCCCACGCCCTCGTGATCGAAGGCAATCTGCAGTCACGCTCGATCATCGTGTCGCAACTGCGCGAACTGGGCGTGGGCACGGTGTCGCAGTGTTCGCGTCTGGTGGACGCCCGGCGCAAGCTGGAGGTGAACCGCTACGACGTGGTGATTTGTGAACAGCACTTCGAGCGCGACTCCATGTCGGGGCAGGACCTGCTGGACGACCTGCGGCGCAACCAGCTGCTGCCCTTCTACACGGTGTTCATCATGATCACCGCGGAAGCCACCTATGCCAAGGTGGCGGAAGCTGCCGAGTCCGCACTCGACGCCTACCTGCTCAAGCCCCACACTGGCGCGCGTCTGTTCGACCGAATCATGATGGCGCGCGAACGCAAGAAATCGCTGGAGACCATCTTCACCGCCATCGATGCCGAGCAGTTCGACCAGGCGGCGTTGCTCTGCCTGGAACGCTTCGAGACCCGGGGCACCTACTGGCTGTACGCAGCGCGTATTGGCGCCGAGCTGTTGCTGCGCAACGGCGAGATCGGCGACGCGCAAAAGCTGTACGAAGCCGTGATCGCCGCCAAGACCCTGCCCTGGGCGCGCCTGGGTGTGGCGCGTGCGCAGCTCGAGGGCGGGCAACCGGCCAAGGCCGTGACCACGCTGGAGAGCCTGATTCAGGATGACAACGCGTACGCCGACGCTTACGACGTGATGGGTCGCGCCCAGTTCGAGCTGGGCAATTTCCAGAGCGCACTGTCCACCTACCAGATGGCCACAAAGCTCACACCATCGTCCATCAGCCGACTGCTCAAGCACGGCATGCTGGCCTACTACACCGGCGATAAAAGCGAGGGTGTGGAACTGCTCGACCGTGCCACCCGCCTGGGGCTGGACTCCAAGATGTTCGACGCGCAGGCGCTGTTGCTGCTGGCGTTTGCCCGGCTGGACAACAACGACCAGAAAGGCCTGATCCGCACGGTGGAACAGCTCACCCGCCTGCGCGACCGCAGCCACGCACCGGCCCGGCCCCACCGGCTGCTCGGCATGGCCGAATGCCTGCTGGCGCTGCTGCAGCAACACACGGCACGTGCGCTGGACGACGTGCGCCGCATGGCCAACGACGCACTCAATCCGGACTTCGACTTCGAGACCGCGTGCAACCTGCTCGCCCTCATGAGCCGGCTGCAGATGCGGTCGATCTCGCTCAACGAATCCGAAGCGGCGGTGGACACACTGGCGCTGCGCTTTTGCACCAGCAAGGCCATGAGCGAGCTGATGGCCTGCGCGGCATCCAGCGGGCAAGGCTTTGCAGCCCGGGTGCGCAGCGCGCACAGCCAGATCCTCAAGATGACCGAACAGGCCATGACACTGAGCATCAAGGGTGACCCCCAGGGCACGGTGTTGAAGCTGCTGGAAGACGGTGAGCGAACGCTCAACGCCAAGCTGATCGAGTCGGCCCACCAGGTGCTGCAGCGCTACACGGTGCGCATTGCGGACCACACCGCCCTGAGCGAGCGCACCCAGGCGCTGCGTGAGCGCTACCGCACCACTGCCCAGCATTCGCGCCTGGGCGAGCACACAGGTGCTGTGGCGTCACCCGGCGGTGTGTCGCTGCCTGCGGGCTACAAGCCGCCGAGCAGCGGCGGCTTGCTCGGCGGAGCCGCCTGACCATCTGCGCCGCGTTCCCGCTGCAGCGGGAGAGACCTGGAGTCGTGCCCCAAACGACCAGCGGTTGGGTGAGCGGCAGCCCGGACCATCAGATCGCCACGAGCTGGCGCACGCCCTTGGCCTGCATCTCGCTGCCGGGGCCGCTGGCAATCACCTCGCCACGCTCCATGACCACGTAGCGGTCGGCCAGCGCTTCGGCGAAGTCGTAGTACTGCTCCACCAGCACGATGGCCATGTTGCCGCGGTCGGCCAGCATGCGGATGACGCGGCCGATGTCTTTGATGATGTTGGGCTGGATGCCTTCGGTGGGCTCGTCCAGGATCAACAGTTTCGGCCCGGCGGCCAGTGCGCGCGCAATGGCCAGCTGCTGCTGCTGACCGCCCGACAGGTCGCCACCGCGCCGGCCCAGCATCTGCTTGAGCACGGGGAACAGCTCGAACAGCTCGGGCGGGATGGGCGTGTTGCCTTTCTTGTAGGCCAGGCCCATGAGCAGGTTTTCCTGCACGGTGAGGCGGCCGAAGATTTCGCGGCCTTGCGGCACGAAGCCCACACCCATGCGGGCGCGTTCGTAGGGCGTGGCGCCGGCGATGGGCACGCCGTCGAGCGTGATGCTGCCGCTCTTGATGGGCACCAGGCCCATGAGCGATTTGAGCAGCGTGGTCTTCCCCACGCCGTTGCGCCCCAGCACCACCGTGACCTGGCCCAGCTCGGCAGACAGGTTCACGTTGCGCAGGATGTGGCTGCCGCCGTAGTACTGGTTGATGTCTTTGACTTCGAGCAGGCTCATGTGTTTGTCCTCATCGACCCAGATAAACCTCGATCACGCGTTCGTCCGCCTGCACCTCGTCCAGCGTGCCCTCGGCCAGTACCGCGCCATCACACAGCACGGTGACCTTCTCGGAAATCGTGCGGATGAAGCTCATGTCGTGCTCCACCACCATCAGCGAATGTTTGCCCTTGAGCGTGAGGAAGAGTTGCGCCGTGCGCTCGGTTTCCTCGTCGGTCATGCCGGCCACGGGTTCGTCGAGCAGCAGCAGTTTCGGGTCCTGCATCAGCAGCATGCCGATCTCCAGCCACTGCTTCTGGCCATGGCTCAGGTTGCCAGCCAGGCGCGCGGCGCTGTCGGTGAGGTGGATGGTCTGCAGCACTTCGCCCAGGCGGTCTTTCTCCTGCCCGGTCAGGCGGAACACCATGGAGCGGCGCACGCCCTTGTCGGTGGCCAGGGCCAGCTCAAGGTTCTCGAAAACCGTGAGGTGCTCGAACACCGTGGGCTTCTGGAACTTGCGGCCGATGCCCATGGCCGCGATCTCGGCTTCTCGGTAGCGCAGCAGGTCGATGGTGCTGCCAAAGAACACGTGGCCCGAATCGGGCTTGGTCTTGCCGGTGATGATGTCCATCATGGTGGTCTTGCCCGCGCCGTTGGGGCCGATGATGCAGCGCAGTTCGCCGGGCGCGATGTCCAGGCTGAGGTTGTTGATGGCCTTGAAGCCGTCAAAGCTGACGTTCACGCTCTCCAGATACAGGATGCGGCCGTGCGTGGTGTCCACCTGGCCGGGTGTCACCAGCCTCGAGAAGCCCGCTGCGCGGCCGCCCGATTCGGTGTTGCCCGTCAACCCGGCAGAAGCGATCTTTTGCAGGCGCTGCGCGCCCTCTTCCATCAGGTCGGGCGTCATGCGCGTTCTCCCTTGGCGCCACGAAGCTTCTTCACCAGAACCTCCACGCCCTGTGGCATGAAGAGCGTGACAACGATGAACAGCACACCCAGGAAATACAGCCAGTACTCGGGAAAACTCACGGTGAGCCAGCTCTTGGCGCCGTTGACGATGAAGGCGCCGACGATGGGGCCGATCAGTGTGGCGCGCCCACCCACGGCGGCCCAGATCGCGATCTCGATGCTGTTGGCCGTGCTCATCTCGCCGGGGTTGATGATGCCCACCTGCGGCACATACAGCGCGCCGGCAATGCCGCACATCACCGCCGAGATGGTCCAGATGGTGAGCTTGTAGGGCAGCGGGTTGTAGCCGCAGAACATCACGCGACTCTCGGCGTCGCGCACGGCCTGCAGCACGCGGCCAAACTTGCTGTTGACCAGCCAGCGCGCCCACAAAAAGAAGCCCAGCAACGTGAGGCCGGTGATCACGAACAGCGTCATGCGCATGCTGGGTGTGGCCAGCGGAATGCCCAGGATGCGCTTGAAATCGGTGAAGCCGTTGTTGCCTCCAAAGCCGGTTTCGTTGCGGAAGAAGAGCAACAGCGCGGCGAAGGTAAGCGCCTGGGTGATGATGGAAAAATACACACCCTTGATGCGCGAGCGGAACGCAAAGTAGCCGAACACAAAGGCCACCACGCCGGGTACCAGCACGATCAGCAGCAGCGTGGCGATGAAGCTGTCACTCAGCGCCCAGTGCCAGGGCAGTTCCTTCCAGTCGAGGAACACCATGAAGTCGGGCAGCTCGCTCTTGTAGTTGCCGTCCAGCCCGATCTGGCGCATGAGGTACATGCCCATCACGTAACCCCCCAGCGCAAAGAACAGGCCATGACCCAGGCTCAGGATGCCGGTGTAGCCCCAGATCAGGTCCATGGCCAGCGCGCAGATGGCGTAACACATGATCTTGCCGAGCAGGCCGACCATGTAGTCGCTCAAGTGGAAGACGCTGCCCTCGGGCACCACCAGGTTGAGCAGCGGGGCCACGGCGCAGACCACGAGCAAGGCAACGATGAAGCTGCTCCACCCCGTGCGCGTGAGCAGCGGGCCCCGTGAAGGCAAGACGATCTCCGTTCGCCCTGAGCTTGTCGAAGGGCTCACCAACACCTGGGCCGGGGCTTCGACAAGCTCAGCCCGAACGGCTTTCTGGGTACTCATGTGGCCTCCCTGCCCTTCATGGCAAAGATGCCCTGGGGTCTCTTTTGAATGAAGACGATGATGAACACCAGCACGGCAATCTTGGCCAGCACGGCGCCGGCCCAGCCTTCAATGAACTTGTTGAGCATGCCCAGGCCCAGCGCGGCGTATACCGTGCCGGCGAGCTGGCCCACGCCACCCAGCACCACCACCATGAACGAGTCCACGATGTAGCTCTGGCCCAGGTCGGGGCCGACGTTGCCGATCTGGCTGAGCGCGCAGCCGGCCAGGCCCGCGATGCCCGAGCCCAGCGCAAACGCGTAGGTGTCGATGCGCGCGGTGTTCACGCCCATGCACGAAGCAATGGGCCGGTTTTGCGTGACGCCGCGCACGAACAGGCCGAGGCGGGTTTTGGTGATCATGAGGGTCACACCCACCAGCACGGCTACCGCGAAGCCGATGATGATGATGCGGTTCCACGGCAGGTTGAGGTTGCCCAGAAAAGTGACGCCACCGCTCATCCAGCTCGGGTTTTCCACGCCCACGTTCTGCGCGCCGAAGAGGCTGCGCACCGCTTGCATGAGCACGAGCGAAATGCCCCAGGTGGCCAGCAGTGTTTCGAGTGGGCGGCCGTAGAGGAAACGGATGACCGTGCGCTCCATGGCTGCGCCCACCAGCGCCGACGCGGTGAAGGCGATCGGCAAAGCGGCGAGCAGGTACCAGTCGAAATACTCGGGCAGCGACTGGCGAAAGAACACCTGCACCAGCCAGGTGGCGTAGGCGCCGATCATGATGAGTTCACCGTGGGCCATGTTGATCACGCCCATGAGCCCGTAGGTGATGGCCAGGCCGAGCGCGGCCAGCAGCAGGATGCTGCCCAGGCTGATGCCGGTGAACGCCTGCGCCAGCGTGTTGCCCACGGCCAGCATGCGGTCGATGCCCTTGAGCGAATCGTCCAGCGCGGCCTTCACGCCGGCGTCGGTTTCTTTCTCCATCTGTTGCAGCAGCAGCGGCCGCACGATGGGTTGTTTGGCCTCGCCCAGCTTCTGCGCGGCAGCCAGGCGTTGCGCCGGAACTTCGCTGGCGAGCAACACCGCTGCTTGCGCCAGCTCCAGGCTCTGGCGCGCTTGCGGGTCCAGATCGCCGGCCAGCGCCTTGTCGATCAACGCAAGCTGGCTGATGTCGGGCTCTTCAAACGCGCTGCGCTGCAAGGTGCGTGCGGCCTCGCGCTGGCGCTCGGGCGCGGCGCCCACCAGCTCCATGCCGGCCAGAGCGCTTTCCATGGCGCTGCGCAGGCGGTTGTTGATCATCACGTCGCCCGCGTCGTCGGGCAGCGGCAGTTTCTCGCCGGTCACGGCATCCACAGCGGCGTCGTCCACCACGATGAAGACACGCTCGCCCTGCACGCGCACAGTTTCGGCGGCCATGGCCTTGATGAGGGCGGAAGCTTTCTCGTCGGGTTCGGCAGCGAGTTTGTTCAGGGTGTCGATGCGCACATCGGTGTCACCATCCACCAGGGCCAGTGCGTCGGCGGGCGTGAGGGCGTGGGCGGTGCTCGCGCATGCCAAGGCCACAACCAGCAAACAGCGAAGAGCGAGAAGACGGCCCATCAAGACACTTTCCAATTTTTCGAACCGGCCGCAACAGCCCTGCTTCTGTGCTGGCTCCCAGCCACTCTGACCGTTCGCCCTGAGCCTGTCGAAGGGCTCACCCACACCTGGGCACGGCTTCGACAGGCTCAGCCCGAACGGGCTTTTTTCGGCGCGCACAGGCGCGCGAGGATGCTTCTTACTTCTTCATTTCGGGAACGTTCTTTTTCCCTTTGTTTTCCGCGATGTAGTCGCTCCATGGGTCGGCAACCACCGGGCCGGGCGTCTTCCACACCACGTTGAACTGGCCATCCGCCTTGATCTCGCCGATGAACACCGGCTTGTGCAGGTGGTGGTTTTCCTTGTCCATGGTGCTGGTGAAGCCACCGGGCGCCTTGAAGGTCTGGCCGGCCATGGCGGCGATCACCTTGTCGGTGTCAGTCGACTTGGCCTTGGTCACAGCTTGAGCCCACATGTAGATGCCGATGTAGGTGGCTTCCATCGGGTCGTTGGTCAGTGGCTTGTCCTTGTGGCCGGGGATGTTCTTGGCCTTGGCGTAGGCGGCCCACTTCTTGGTGAACTCGGTGTTGGCCGGGCTCTTGATGCTCATGAAGTAGTTCCAGGCGGCCAGGTGGCCCACCAGCGGCTTGGTATCCACACCGCGCAGCTCTTCTTCGCCCACCGAGAAGGCAACCACAGGCACGTCCTTGGCGGACAGGCCGGCGTTGCCCAGTTCTTTGTAAAACGGCACGTTGGAGTCACCGTTGATGGTGGAGACCACGGCCGTCTTCTTGCCTTCGGAAGAGAACTTCTTGATCTTGGCGATGATGGTCTGGTAGTCGGAGTGACCGAACGGGGTGTACTCCTCCATGATGTCGGCATCGGCCACGCCCTTGGCCTTCAGGAAGGCGCGCAGGATCTTGTTGGTTGTGCGGGGGTACACGTAGTCGGTGCCCAGCAGCACCCAGCGCTTGGCCGAACCGCCGTCCTTGCTCATCAGGTATTCCACGGCTGGAATGGCCTGCTGGTTGGGCGCAGCACCGGTGTAGAACACGTTTTTGCTCAGCTCTTCACCTTCGTACTGCACCGGGTAGAACAGCAGGCCATTGGCCTCTTCCACCACAGGCAGCACCGACTTGCGCGACACCGAGGTCCAGCAGCCAAAGATCACGGCGACCTTGTCCTGCGTGATCAGCTGCTTGGTCTTCTCGGCAAACAGAGGCCAGTTGGAGGCCGGGTCCACCACCACGGGCTCCAGCTTCTTGCCCAGCAGGCCGCCTTTGGCATTGATCTCGTCAATGGCCATCAGCACCGTGTCCTTGAGCACGGTTTCCGAAATGGCCATGGTGCCCGAGAGGCTGTGCAACACACCGACCTTGATGGTCTCCTGTGCGTAAGCCGGCAGTGCCGAGAGGCCGCCGAGCGTGACGGCCACGGCAGCGGCCGAAAGGGTCTTGAGGGTAAAACGGCGGGCGTTCTGGGTGCTTGACATGGCGCTTCTCCTGAGTTCCTGGGGTCCCGTGAGGGGCTTGTGTGGTTGCCACCGATCCGTCCTCTTCGGGCGTGTCTCAGCGGACATCTGGATGCTAGGGAAGACCCCCGGAGGCGTATGTACGCCGGGTGGCGTACGTGGCTGGCATGAGGCCACAAAAAAGCCAGCACGAAGCTGGCCTTTGACTTTGCGGTCGGCGCCTTTCAGCCCGCCGGCACCAGAAAGTCCTTGCTGATGCGCCCGCCCAGTTCGTTCACCCGATCGAGGAACTGCGTGAGGAAGGCGTGCAGGCCGGTGGAGAGGATCTCGTCGATGCGGGCGTACTGCAGGTCGGCCTTGAGCTTGCCGGCGCGGCGCAGGGTTTCAGCCGACAGGTCGTTGGACACCACGGCGAGGTTGTTGACCACTTCGTTCAAGCTGGCGGCAAGGCTGCGCGGCATGTCGGCGCGCAGGATCAGCAGCTCGGCCACACGCTCGGGCGAAATCACGTCGCGGTAGACCTTGCGGTAGACCTCGAAGCCGCTCACGCTGCGCAGGATGGCGCTCCAGTGGTAGAAGTCGTACTCCTGATCGAGCTCGCTGGCGTTGCCGAAAAAGTCGCTGTGCACGGCGTGGAACTTCACATCGAGCAGGCGCGCGGTGTTGTCGGCGCGCTCCAGAAAGGTGCCCATGCGGTAGAAGTGAAACGCTTCGTCTTGCAGCATGGTGCCGATGGCCACACCGCGTGAGAGGTGCGAACGGAACTTGACCCATTCAAAGAATTCGCTGGGGTCGCGTTCGAAGTTCTTGCTCTTGATCATGCGGCCGAGTTCGAGCCAGGTCTGGTTCTGCGTTTCCCACAGCTCGGTGGTGAGCGCACCGCGCACCGCGCGGGCGTTTTCACGCGCGGCCTTCAGGCAGGTGGCAATACTCGACGGGTTGGACTCGTCGCGCACCATGAAGTCGAGCACGTTGCGCGGCGTGATTTCCTGGCCGTACTTCTTGGTGTAGGTGGGCATGAGCTCGCTGATGACGAGCAAGCCTTCCCAGCCCACCTGCGCCACGGCGGCGGACTGCGGCAGCAGCGAGGTCTGGTAGTTCACATCGAGCATGCGGGCGGTGTTCTCCGCGCGCTCGGTGTAGCGGGACATCCAGAAGAGGTGGTCGGCGGTGCGTGACAGCATGTTTTATCCCTTGATCAATCTTCCAGAACCCAGGTGTCCTTGGTGCCGCCACCCTGTGACGAATTGACGACCAGAGAACCGTCTTTCAACGCCACCCGCGTGAGTCCACCGGGCACCATCTGCACCTCTTTCCCGCTGAGCACAAAGGGGCGCAGGTCGATGTGGCGCGGCGCCACACCGCTTTGCACGTAGGTGGGACAGGTGGAGAGCGAAAGCGTGGGCTGGGCGATGTAACCACTGGGGTTGGCCACCACGGCCTTGCGGAAGTCTTCGATCTCGGCCTTGGTGGAGGCCGGGCCCACCAGCATGCCGTAGCCGCCAGCGCCGTGCACCTCTTTCACCACCAGGTCTTTCATGTTGGCGAGCATGTATTTGAGGTCTTCGGCATCGCGCCCCATGAAGGTGGGCACGTTGTTCAAGATGGGTTTCTGACCCAGGTAGAACTCGATCATCTTGGGCACATAGGGGTAGATCGACTTGTCGTCGGCCACGCCGGTGCCCACCGCGTTGCAGATCGCCACGTTGCCGCTGCGGTACACGCTGAGCAAACCTTCGCAGCCGAGCGTGGAGGTGGGGCGGAACACCGAAGGGTCGAGGAAGTCGTCGTCCACCCGGCGGTAGATCACGTCCACCCGCTTGGGGCCGCGCGTGGTGCGCATGTAGACGAAGTTGTCCTTGACGAACAGGTCTTGCCCCTCCACCAGCTCGATGCCCATCTGCTGGGCCAGGAAAGCGTGTTCGAAGTACGCACTGTTGTACATGCCGGGCGTGAGCACCACCACGGTGGGTTCGGCGGTGGTGGCCGGGCTCACCGCGCGCAGGGTTTCCAGCAGCAGGTCGGGGTAGTGGGCCACGGGGGCCACGCGGTTCTCGCCGAAGAGTTCGGGGAAGAGCCGCATCATCATCTTGCGGTCTTCGAGCATGTAGCTCACGCCGCTGGGCACGCGAAGGTTGTCCTCCAACACGTAATACTCGCCCACGCCATCGCTGTTCGGAGCGCGCACGATGTCCACGCCGGAGATGTGGGAGTAGATGTTGTGCGGCACGTCCACACCCATCATTTCGGGGCGGAACTGCGCGTTCTGGAAAATTTGTTCGGCCGGCACAATGCCCGCCTTGATGATTTCCTGCTCGTGGTAGACGTCGTGGATGAAACGGTTGAGCGCGGTCACGCGCTGCACCAGGCCCTCTTCCATGCTCTGCCACTCGTGCGCGGGAATGATGCGGGGAATCAGGTCGAACGGGATCAGGCGCTCGGTGCCGGAACCGTCTTCGTCTTTGGCGCCGTACACCGCAAAGGTGATGCCGACCCGGCGAAAAATCATTTCCGCCTCTTCGCGCCGGGCCGCCATGACGTCGTCCGGCTGCTGGGCCAGCCAGCGGGCGTAGTTCTCGTAGTGGGCCCGTACCTCGCTGGGCGAAGCATTCATTTCGTCAAACATGGGTCGGCTCATGGGCTTTTTTCTCCTGTTCAGAGCATAGCAAGGACTGGGCCAACAAACGGATCGTCAACGCGCTTTCGCCACCGAAAAGCGGGTGAACTCGTCACTGTGATGCCAGTAGCGACGGGTGTCCCGGCGGTGGCACTGCACCGCATCGGGGTCGTTACTGCGCCAGGTGGCCGCGCCGCAGTCTGGCGAATTCACCCAGCGAATGCCGCGCTGCAGGTAGCGCTCCAGCACGGCCGGCGCCGGGTGCCCGAAGCGGTTGCGGTAGCCCGACTGCACCAGCACCCAGCGCGGCTGCAAGGTGTTGAGCAACACCGGGCTGCTGGATGTGAGACTGCCGTGGTGGGGTGCCAGCATCACGGTGGCGCGGTCTTGCGGCCGGGCGAGCGCCAGTTGGACCTCACGCGCAGCGTCGATGTCGCCGCCCAGCCAGGCGCTGTGCTGCGCGCTGGCCACCCGCAGCACACACGACATCGCATTCGTGCTCAACAGTCCCTGCCCGTCGGGGCCGAAGTCTTCGGGCAACGGGCGCAGCACCTCGAACTGCACGCCGTCCCATGCCCAGTGTTGCCCAGCCACGCAGCGTTCTGCCGCGTCGGCGCTGAACGACGACAGCCAGCGCGCCTGGGGGTGGGCCGCCCGCACGGCGTCTGCCCCACCGGCGTGGTCGCTGTCGCGGTGGCTCACCACCACCGCGTCCAGCGTCTCACCCAGGGCACGCAGCAGCGGCAGCACCACGCGGTCGCCGGCGTCGCTGTCGGGGCCAAAGCGCGGGCCTGTGTCGAACAGCAGGCTGTGGCGGGCGGTTCGCACCAGCACCGCGCTGCCCTGACCCACGTCCAGCGCCACCAGTTCAAACTGACCCGGTGCAGGGCGCGGCGGGGCCCACAGCAGTGCGGGCGCCAGCAGCAACACGCCTGCTGCACGCACCACCCGAGGCAGGCGCAACACCAGCAACAGGCCACCCGCCACCGCGGCCAGCGCCAGCGGCCAGGGCGCCGCCGGACGAAACACCGCCGCCCACGACCACTGCCCCAGCCACTGCAGCGCCACTGACAGGGCCTGCACGGTCCAGGCCGCCAGCTCCCACAGCGGGGGCAGAGCCACGCCCAGCATGGCCAGCGGGGTGATGAGCAGCGTCACCACCGGAATGGCAAACAGGTTGGCCAGCAGCCCCACCACCGAAAACTGGCCGAACAACAACAAGGTGAGCGGCGCCAGCGCCAGCGTGACCACGCCTTGTTCGCGCAGCAGATGCATCAACGCCCGGGCTGCCCGGCGGTGCAGCCGCCCGCCGGGCGCATCGGCGCGTGAGCGCCCGGGGTCGGTGGCAAACAGAATGCCCACGGCCACGAAGCTGAGCCAGAAACCCGGCTGCATGAGCGCCCACGGGTCGAGCAGCAGCACGGCCGACATCGCCAGCAGCCACACCACCGGCCACGGCCACCGCCGCACACCCAGGCGCAAAACCACCACCACGGCGAGCATGATCACGGTGCGTTGAGCCGGCACGCCCCAGCCGGAAAAGAGGGCGTAGGCCGCCGCCAGCACCACCCCGCCCAGACCCGCCACCACCGGTGTGGGCACGGCCAGCAGGGCCTGCGGCCACACGGGGGCCAGGCGTCGCCAGCCCCAGGCCAGAAGGGTCGTGGCGAGCCAGGCAAACATGGTCACATGCAAGCCCGAAATGCTCATGAGATGCGCCACGCCGGTGGTGCGGAACAGGGTCCAGTCGTCGCGGTCGATGGCGGACTGGTCGCCCACCACCAGGGCTGCGAGCACACCCGCGCTGCGCGGGTCGTTCACACGATCGTCGATGCGCTCGCTCACGCTCTGGCGCAGGCCGTCCAGGGGATGGTGCCAGGTGGGGCCCAACCGCTCGGGCGCAGGGTCGCGAGGCCCGTTCCTCACGTAGCCGGTGGCCTGTATGCCCTGCTCCCACAACCAGCGCTCGCGATCAAAGCCATCGGGGTTGGACAGGCCGTGGGGACTGCGCAGGCGCACGGTGAACTGCCAGCGGTCGCCCGCTCGCAGGGCCGGTGCCCTGGGCGAAAGCTCCCACAGCGCGGCATCGGCAGCTGGCGCAAAACCGGCGTACCAACCCAGCTGGAGGCGCTCGGGCAGCACCACCGTCCCGGCGGAGCGCGTGGCCGTCTCGACGATGAACTCAAACCGCTCCCCCTGCGCCAGCCGCTGTGGCAGCGAGGCAATGCGCCCGGTGATGGCGATGTCCACACCCTGCAGGTCGGGTGCGAGCGCATGGCTGGCAAAGTGCGCCGCACGCAAGCCGGTGAGGCCGGATCCGATCAGCGCACCCGCGAGCAGGGCACCGAACCAGGCAAGGCGCCAGGTGCGCAAGCGCCAAACCCCCGCAGCCCAGGCCAGGCCGCCGCAAAGCAGCGTGGCGTAGACCCACCACGGCCACAACACCGCTTGCTGCAACTGCAGCGCCACGCCCAGCACCCAGCCGGGCAGACCGGCCAACCAACTGCGCCGCATGGTCAGTGGAATGTTTTGAACACCGCTGCAAATGCAGTGCATGCGGTGGTGTCTTCGTTCTTTGGCGCAAGACTTGCTAGGATGAGTCCCAGCGCCCACGGCCAAGCCATTGCCCGACGATTCATTGTTTCCTCCCCCTTGAAAGCCCCCACATGGCCATTCATGTCGCTCTGAGCCACATCACGCATTATCGATACGACCGACTGGTCAAACTCGGCCCACAGGTGGTCCGCCTGCGGCCTGCTCCGCACAGCCGCACCAAGGTGCTGTCGTACTCCCAGCGCATCGAGCCCGAGGGCCACTTCATCAACTGGCAGCAGGACCCGTTCGCCAACTACCAGGCCCGCCTGGTTTTCCCTGAGCCCACCACCGAGTTCAAGGTCACGATCGACCTGGTGGTGGAAATGGCGGTCTACAACCCGTTCGACTTTTTCCTGGAGCCGCGCGCGGAGAACTTCCCGTTCACGTATGACGAGGAGCAAATCAAGGAGCTTGCGCCTTACCTCGTCACCGCTCCTGTGACCCCGCTGCTCAAGGCGTACCTGGCCACGGTGGACCGCAGCGAGCGCCGCACGATCGACTTTCTGGTTGACGTGAACCAGAAACTGCAACACGCCATTGCGTACACCATCCGCATGGAGCCGGGTGTGCAGGCGCCCGAAGAAACGCTCAAGCTCGGCAGTGGTTCGTGCCGCGACACCGGCTGGCTGCTGGTCCAGATCCTGCGTCACATGGGCCTGGCGGCGCGCTTTGTTTCCGGCTACCTGATCCAGCTCAAAAGCGATGTGAAATCGGTCGATGGGCCCAACGGACCCGAGCACGACTTCACCGACCTGCACGCCTGGTGCGAGGTCTTCCTGCCCGGCGCCGGCTGGATCGGCCTGGACCCGACTTCGGGCCTGCTCGCGGGTGAAGGCCACATCCCGCTGGCCTGCACACCGCAGCCGTCGAGCGCGGCGCCGGTGGAAGGCGCCATGGACAAATGCGAGGTGGAGTTCAGCCACCACATGGGCGTGACCCGCGTCTACGAATCGCCCCGCGTGACCCTGCCCTACACCGACGACCAGTGGGCCGGTGTGGTGGCGCTGGGCGAGAAGGTCGATGTGGACCTGCTGAAACACGACGTGCGCCTGACCATGGGCGGTGAGCCCACCTTCGTGGCCACCAGCGACCGCGACGCAGGCGAATGGAACACAGACGCACTCGGCCCGACCAAGCGCGGTTACGCCACCGAACTGCTGAACCGCCTGCGGGTGGAATACGGCGCGGGTGGCTTCGTGCACATGGGCCAGGGCAAGTGGTACCCGGGCGAGCAGCTGCCGCGCTGGGCCCTCTCCATGTTCTGGCGCGCCGACGGCGAAACCATCTGGAACAACCCCGCGCTGCTGGCCGACGAGCGCGACGAAAAGCACTACACCGCCGACGACGCACGCCGCTTCACGCAGGCCCTCGCACGCAAGCTCGGCCTGTCAACCCAGTACATCACCCCCGGTTTTGAAGACACCTGGTACTACCTCTGGCGCGAGCGCCGCCTGCCGGTCAACGTGGACCCGTTCGACGCCAAGCTCGACGACGAACTGGAGCGCGCACGCCTGCGCCGCGTGTTCACCCAGGGCCTTGAAGCCACGGTGGGTTATGTGCTGCCACTGCAGGCCTCGGGCCCCAATGGCGCCCTGTCCAACAACGGCAAGAGCAACTACGCGCGCATCTCGGGCACCGTGTGGTCCACTGGCCCATGGTTCTTCCGCGACGAGCGCATGTACCTCGTGCCGGGCGATTCGCCCATGGGCTACCGCCTGCCGCTGGACTCGCTGCCCTGGGTCTCGGCCAGCGACTACCCGTACCACATCGAACAAGACCCGCACACCGCGCGCGACCCGCTGCCGCGCGGCGCCGCCGTGAAACACCAGGTCTCGCCGCACCAGGTGGGCGGCGGTTTTGCCGAGGGTGGCACGGTCTCCATGCAGGGCATGGACTTCGACCCCGATGCCGAGACCGTGGAAGGCCTGCGCGCGGGTCAGCCCGGCCCGGGCGCCGCTCCGGCGCAAGCCTTGTCGGCCCGATTCCCGCAACGCGCCGAATCGGCCGCCTGGCTCACCCGCACCGCGCTCTGCGTGGAGGCCCGCGACCCACACCGCTCCAACGGCCCCAAGGCCGAAAAAGCCGGCGGCGGCAAGATCCAGCACATCTACGTCTTCATGCCGCCCATGGCGCACCTGGAGGACTACCTCGATTTGCTGGCCGCGGTGGAAGCCACGGCCGAGCGACTGGGCATGACCATCGTGCTCGAAGGCTACCCGCCACCGCGCGACCCGCGCCTGAAGATGCTGCAGATCACGCCAGACCCGGGCGTGGTGGAGGTCAACATCCACCCCGCGCATACCTGGGGCGAGCTGGTGGAGCACACCGAGTTCCTGTACGAGGCCGCGCACCAGACCAAGCTGTGCGCCGAAAAGTTCATGACCGATGGACGCCACACCGGCACCGGAGGCGGCAACCACTTCGTGATGGGCGGCGCCACGCCGGCGGACTCACCGTTCCTGCGCAGGCCCGAGCTGCTGGGCAGCCTCATTGCGTACTGGCATAACCACCCTTCGTTGTCGTACCTGTTCAGTGGCCTCTTCATCGGCCCGACCAGCCAGGCGCCGCGCGTGGACGAAGCGCGCAACGACCAGCTGTACGAGCTCGAAATTGCGCTGGCACAGATCGAGAAGAACCGCACCACGCACGGCGACCACATGCCGCCCTGGATGGTCGACCGCACGCTGCGCAACATCCTGATCGACGTGACCGGCAACACGCACCGCAGCGAGTTCTGCATCGACAAACTCTACTCGCCCGACACACCCACTGGCCGCCTGGGCCTGCTGGAGCTGCGCGCGTTTGAAATGCCGCCACATGCACGCATGAGCATTGCCCAGCAGCTGCTGCTGCGTGCCCTGGTCTCGCGCTTCTGGCAGAAGCCGTGGCACGGCCGCCTCACCCGCTGGGGCACCGAGCTGCACGACCGCTACCTGCTGCCCACCTACGTGCGCATGGACTTCGAAGACGTGCTCACCGACCTGGCCGACTTTGGCTACAAGTTCGACATGGCCTGGTTCGACCCGCACTTCGAGTTCCGCTTCCCCATGGTGGGCCAGGTGGCCGCGCGCGGCATCGAACTCACCCTGCGCAGCGCGCTGGAACCCTGGCACGTGATGGGCGAGGAAGGCGCGCCCGGCGGTACCGTGCGTTATGTGGACTCGTCTCTGGAACGCATCGAGGTGCGCGTGAAGGGCTGGAACGACAGCCGCCACGTGATCACCTGCAATGGTCGCGCCATCCCGATGCAAACCACCGGCACCGCGGGTGAGTACGTGGCTGGTGTGCGCTACAAGGCCTGGAGCCCACCGTCGGCACTGCATCCGTCGATTCCGTCGCACGCACCACTCACTTTCGACATCGTCGACACCTGGATGAAGCGCTCCATGGGTGGTTGCCAGTACCACGTGGCCCACCCGGGCGGGCGCAACTACGACACCTTCCCGATCAACGCCTACGAGGCCGAGAGCCGTCGCATGTCGCGTTTCTTCCAGATGGGCCACACGCCCGGTCACATGGATGTGCAACCGGCAAGCAGCAGCCGCGAGTTCCCCGCCACGCTGGACCTGCGGTACTGACCGTTCGCCGGGTGAACGCCCTTGTGTGACGGAAGCAACAAGGCGGTGACCCCGGCGCAGTGTCGCCTGCAGGCCAGCGGGCATACTCGGGTGCAGTGAACAACGACGCCTCCGACTCCCTGTTTGACGAGCTCAGTCCCGATAACCCCGGCGATTGGGCTTTGTCCATGTCGGTCCCCGCCGACGCCGGCCACCGCGACGAACTGCGCGCCGATGGCCAGCCCGACAACCACAGCATGGCCACGTCGTGGTCGAGCTTCTTCGATCACATCGGCACCGACGGCCTGGCCGATCTGAGCCGCCGCAGCGACAACCTGCAGCGCCAGATCCGCGACAACGGTGTGACCTACAACGTCTACGCCGATGCCTCGGCAGGCCTGCAGCGACCCTGGGCGCTCGACCTGTTCCCCATGCTGGTCGGCCCACAAGACTGGGCGAAGATCGAGACCGGCGTGTTGCAGCGCACCCGCCTGCTCAACGCCATCATGGGCGACCTCTACGGCGAGCGCGAGCTGCTCAAACGCGCACTGCTGCCCGCAGCCCTGGTGCAGGGCCACCCGGGTTATTTGCGTTCGATGCAGGGTGTGAAGCCCCCCGGCGGAACATGGCTGCACATCGTCGGTTTCGATCTGGCGCACGGCCCTGATGGTCGCTGGTGGGTGGTGGGCCAGCGCACGCAGGCACCTTCGGGCCTGGGTTATCTGCTTGAAAACCGCATCGCCATCTCCCGCCAGTTCCCCAAGGCCTTTGCCGGCATGAAGGTGCAGCGCCTGGCCGCGAGCTACCGCGCGCTCATGGACGGCATCAAGCGCATGTGCCCCGAAGGCGAGAATGCGCGCATCGCGCTGCTCACGCCCGGCCCCTACAACGAGACCTATTTCGAGCACGCCTACCTGGCGCGGTACCTCGGCCTCACCCTGGTCGAGGGCAACGACCTCACCGTGCGCGACCAGCGCCTGTACCTCAAAACCCTCAGCGGCCTGGAGCCGGTGCACGCGCTCATCAAGCGGCTGGACGACGAGTGGCTGGACCCGCTGGAACTGCGCTCCGACTCGCGCCTGGGCGTGCCCGGCCTGCTGCAGGTGCTGCGCGCCGGCAACCTGGTGCTGGCCAACACGCCGGGTTCTGCCCCGCTCGAGTCCAGCGCCCTGCTCGGTTTCCTGCCGGCCATCAGCCGCCACCTGCTGGGTGAAGAGCTGGCCATGCCCTCGCTGGCCACCTGGTGGTGCGGCGAAGACGCTGCGCTTCGCGAAGTGCTGCCACTCATCAAGGGCAGCGTGATCAAGCCCACCTACCCACGCTCCGGCCTGGAGACCGCGATGGGTCAAAGCCTGAGCGAACGTGAGCTGGACGAATGGTCTGGCCGCATGGCGCGCCATCCCGACCACTACACCGTGCAGTCGTGGCTGCCGCTTTCACAAACGCCCACCTGGTCGGGCGAACGGCTCATGCCCCGTTCGGCCATGCTGCGCGTGTTTGCGCTGGCCGACGGCAGCGGGTCTTGGCGCGTGCTGCCGGGTGGCCTGGTGCGGCTTGCGCCACGCGGCGAACTCATTGCCGCCATGCAGCGCGGTGGCAGCAGCGCCGACTGCTGGGTGCTCACCGACGGACCGGTGGACCACACCAGCCTGCTGCAATCGGCGCCCAGCACGCTGGCGCTGGCGCAGCAAAAACAACCCGTCACCAGCCGCGCGGCTGAAAACCTGTTCTGGCTCGGACGCTACACCGAGCGTGCCGAAAACAGCATCCGCCTTGCACAGATCGTGCTCAACCATCTCGGTGGCGAAGAACCCAACTCGCGCCCGCTGATGGCCTGGCTCACCGCCACCGCCACCGAGAACTCGCTGGTGCTCCCGGAAGCCCCCGCTGCCACGGCTTCGCCCCGCGTGTTCGCACGCAGCCTCATCGCAGCCCTCTCGCCCAAGGCCACCGACCCGCTGTTCGCCAAATCGCACAGCGTCGGGTTCAACCTGCGCGCGCTCAAGTCGTCGGCAGCGCAAGTGCGCGAGCGTCTGTCGCAGGAACACTGGCACCTGATCGAGCGCACCGAAACCGGCTTTGCACGCGACTGTGCGGCCTTGTCGACCGAGGCTGAATACACCAGCGCCGAGGCCACGACCGCACTGCAGAACGCCAGCGAACTGCTGGCGGCCATCACCGGTTCACAAACCGACCGCATGGTGCGCGACGACGGCTGGCGCCTGCTCTCCATGGGCCGCCACATCGAACGGCTCGTCACCCTCTCGCGTGCCCTGTCGCTGGCGCTCGAACACGGCTGCGTGCACGACCAGACCGGCTTTGAAGCGGTCATCGCGCTGTTCGACAGCACCATCACTTTCCACGCGCAGTACCAGCAACGTCGCGACATGGTGGCGCTCATCGACCTGCTGGTGATGGACCGCGACAACCCGCGCTCACTGGCCTGGGTGGTTCAGACGCTGCGTTCGCGCCTGGCCAAGCTGGCCAGCAGCGCTACACCGCAAGACGCGGTGCTGGCCGAGGCCCTGCCCAATCCGGACACCTGGGTGCTGCCCGACCTGAGCAACTGGCAACGCAGCCCCGAAGGCCTGCGCACCTGGAGCGATCTCGCCGAACTGCTGGACGGCTGCGAACTGGCGGCAGTGGAACTCTCCAACGAACTCAGCCGCCTGCACTTCAGCCACGCCGATCTGCGCAACCAGTCCCTTGGGGTTTGACATGCTCCTCCGGATACTCCACCGCACCCGCTACCGCTACCACGGCTCGATCGACCTGGCGCAGCACATGGTGCACCTGTGCCCGCTGGACACGCCGCACCAGCGGCTGATCGGCAACGAGCTGCGCATCGACCCACCACCGGCCGCACGCAGCCAGACCACCGACGTGTTCGGCAACCAGCGCACCTTCTTTTCGCTCCAGGCCACGCACAGCGTGCTCACGGTGGAAGCCGACAGCCTGGTCGAGACCAGCACACACCAGCCGCTGCCACAGACCCAGCCCTGGCGCGGCATGACCTGGGAGCGTGTGCGCGAGCACTTCCGCTACCGGGCCAACGCTCCATTCGATCCGGCCGCCGAGTTCCTTTTCGCGTCACCTTACGTGCCGCGCGACGACGCCTTTGCCGCATTCGCTCGCCCGGCGTTCAAGGCCGGCTTGCCCGCGCTGGCCGCGGCCCAGGCGCTGATGGAACTCATCCACACCGACCTCACCTACGAGACCGCCAGCACCGAGGTGAACACCCCCGCACTCGAAGCCCTCGAACAGGGCAAGGGCGTGTGCCAGGACTTCGCCCACATCATGCTCGGCTGCCTGCGCTCACTGGGCCTGCCCGCCCGCTACGTGAGCGGCTATCTGCTCACGCGTCCGGCGCCCGGCAAGGTGCGCCTGATCGGTGCCGATGCTTCTCACGCCTGGGTTTCGGTGTATGTGCCGGTGGTGAACGAGAACGAGGACGCTGCCGAGACCGAGCCCACCGGCGCCTGGTTCGACTTCGACCCCACCAACAACCGCTGTGGCTGGGGCAGCCCGGGCGAGGACTACGTGACGCTGGCCACCGGCCGCGATTTCGGCGACGTGTCCCCCATGCGCGGGGTCATCCAGAGCGGCGCCGACCACACGCTCCAGGTGGCAGTGACGGTCGCGCCGCCCGACGAGCTGAAGGTGCTGGAAGCTCAGGAGTCGGAGCCCGAGGCCTGAGCTGCGCACACACGTTGTGCTGCGGGGTCCGTCATTAGAATGGGTTGCTCATTCTCCAGGAGCATCCCCATGAGCATTTACGACAAGCTGTCCCAACTCGGCATCGCCCTGCCGCCCGTCTCGGTGCCCGCTGCGGCCTACGTGCCCTTCGTGCAGACCGGCAACCTCATTTTTCTGAGCGGCCACATTGCCCGCCAGGACGGCAAACCCTGGGTCGGTCAGCTTGGTCTGACCATGACCACCGATGAAGCCAAACCCGCTGCCCGCGCCGTGGCCATCGACCTGCTCGGGACCCTCGCCGCCGCCTGCCTGGCCGCCGGCAAGACCCTCGATGACGTCAAGCGCATCGTCAAGGTTTTGAGCTTGGTCAACTCCACCGCCACCTACACCGAGCAGCACCTGGTGACCAACGGCTGCAGCGAACTGCTCGGCCAGGTGTTCGGCCCGGTGGTCGGGGCGCACGCGCGCAGCGCGTTCGGCGTGGCGCAGCTGCCCATGGGTGCTTGTGTGGAAATCGAGCTGATTGCCGAGCTGGGATGACCCCCCGCGCGCCTCACGGCGCCCCCCCTGAAAGGGGGCGGCATCCGGGGCCGGCGGAGCCGGACCCGCGATGCCTCTGGTGGGGGTTACCTCGCTCGAACCGGGCCTACCGCTTCCTGCGTTCGCTGGCTCGCCGCACCTGGCGGCTCTGGCTGGTTTGTGCGGCGACCTGCTCCTTGACGGCGCGTTTTCGCGCGAAGTGCCGCACCGCAAAGCGCGTGATGCCGAACGCGAGCACCGCCAGCGCCGCCGCAACAAACACCCCGGTCCATTCACTGTTGTCCATGTTCATTCCTTTGGCGTCAGAAAGACCTTGAAGCGCGCCAGTTCCTCATCCAGCGCGCGCTGAAAGGCCGCACCGCGCGGGCGATCGTCGACAAACCCCAGTTCGTGTCGAAGCTGCCCGCGCTCAAGGCGCAGGTTGGCCCAGCCCACCATGTGTTCGCCCCACAGCACGGGCAGCGCGTAGTGCCCCATGGTGCGCTTCGGAGGCGGCACATAGGCCTCGAACCGGTAGGCCCAACCCCACAGCATTTCGAAGCGCCGGCGGTCCCAAACCACCGGATCGAAAGGCGCCAGCAGCCGCACGCCTTCGTCTGGCTGGTGGCGGCGCGAGACCGGGTTTTCGTCTGCGGGCCAGAACCAGGTCGTGCCGTCCACCTCCGCACGGCCGTAGTGCGAGCGGGCGTCCTTGACCACTGCACGCGCCTCCACCGCCAGCTGCGGCGCGCCATAGCGCAGCAGCGTGACCAGGTATCCCAGGCTGGGCGCAGGCAAGGGTGCGTACAGCGCCACGATGCGATCGACCAGGGCTTCGGCGCGCGCCATCCGCGCCGACGGGCTCTCGTCCTGTTCGACATGGCTCATCGCTTCGTACACCCGCGTGCCCGCCTCAAGCCGGCAAACGCGCAACCAGCCGTGGTGGTGCATGGCGTCCAGCAAGCGGGTGCTCGCGTTGAGTTCGCCACCCCAGTACCCCGCCACACGGCCGTGGTGGGCAAAGGCCTCGCCCACCTCACGCGGGTGCACCTTGCCGCGCTCCTGCACGAAGGCCAGCACCTCGAGCGCGCGGCGGGTGGTGGTCGCGTCCCATGGTCGGCGCGGCGTGCGCGGGTGCAGCAGGGCGAGCATGTCGCGCGACACAAAGCCGTAGTTGACGAAGGCGTCTTCCTCGATCCCCAGCCGCTCGTAGCGTCGCTCCAGGTCGCCCGCCCGGTAGTCGCGCACCCGCATGCGCAAGATCAGGTCCTGCGCCCGCGCCGGCGCACGCATCGGATCGGCTTGCACAAACCCCAGCCGGCGGATCGCGGCCGGCAGCGTCAGCGGTTTGAACAGGCTGCGCGCAATCGCGAAACGGCGCAGCTCGGCCAGCGTGGGCGAGCGCGCCACCTGCTTATTCCACCCGAGTCACGCGGTTGGGCTTGAAGCCCAGGTCGGCTGCCTTGCCTTTGCGGGCGCGCAAGGCACGCGCGTTGTTCAGGCTGCGGATCTCCAGCGTTTCGTCGCGCTCCTTGCCGCCGCGACCGATGCCTTCGATCTTCACGCTGCGGGTGTACGCCGCGGCACCGGCCAACGTGTCCTTGGGTTCGAGGTCGATCAACATCAATCCGCGACCGCCCTTCTCCATCAGCTTGAGCTCGCTGATCTCAAACGTGAGGATGCGCCCACCGGTGGACGCGCAGCACACATGCGTGGCGGCGTTGAGCGGCTGGCCGCCCGACGTGAACGCCGCGTGCGACGGCGCGCAAGGTATTTCACCCTCGCCCAGATTGAGGAAGGTCTTGCCGCCGCGTTGGCGCGAGACCATGTTCTCCACCGTCGCCAGGAAGCCGTAGCCGCCAGAGCTGCTGAGCAGCAGCGCGGCGTTGGCCGGGCCGGCAAAGTAGTGCAGTGGCTGCGTGCCGGTTTCCAGCTCGATCAGCGTGGTGATGGGCTGGCCGTCGCCGCGCGCGCCGGGCAGGCTGGCCACCGGCACCGAGTACACGCGGCCCACCTTGTCCTTGGGCGTGCCGAACACGATCAAGGTGTCGACCGTGCGGCACTCGAACGTGCCGTACAGGCCGTCGCCAGCCTTGAAAGCGAAGCTGCCGGCCTCGTGGCCATGGCCGGTGCGCGCACGCACCCAGCCCTTGCTGGACACCACCACCGTCACCGGCTCGTCCACCACCTTGATCTCGGCCACGGCCTTCTTCTCGGTCTGGATCAGCGTGCGGCGCGCGTCGGCGAAGGTCTTGGCATCGGCCTCGATCTCTTTCACCATCAGGCGCTTGAGGCTGCCCGGGTTGCCCAGGATGTCTTCGAGCTTGCCCTGCTCTTCTTTGAGCGACTTGAGCTCCTGCTCGATCTTGATGGCCTCCAGGCGCGCGAGCTGGCGCAGACGGATTTCAAGAATGTCTTCGGCCTGCCGGTCGCTCAGCTTGAAGCGCTCGATCAGTGCGGCCTTGGGATCATCGGCCTGGCGGATGATCGCGATCACCTCGTCGATGTTGAGCAGCACGAGCTGCCGGCCTTCGAGGATGTGGATGCGGTCCAGCACCTTGGTGAGGCGGTGCTGCGAGCGGCGTGTGATGGTGCTCTGGCGGAATTCGATCCACTCGGTGAGCATCTGCCGCAGCGACTTTTGCGTCGGCCGCCCGTCGATGCCGATCATGGTGAGGTTGATCGGCGTGGAGCTTTCCAGGCTGGTGTGCGCGAGCAGCGCGGTGATGAGTTCCTGCTGCGAGATGCGGCTGGTCTTGGGCTCGAATACCAGCCGTACGGCTGCGTCCTTGCTCGACT
>JBBQKZ010000007.1:0-56935 GCA_038327405.1 Burkholderiales bacterium
CATGAACGTGCGCATGCTCGCGGCCACGCCAGCGGGTGGTGAACCCGTGTGCTGGTTCGGCGGCGGCATGGACCTCACGCCGTATTACGGCTTCGAAGAGGACGCGGTGCATTTCCACCGCGCGACGAAGAACGCGCTCGACCCCTTCGGCGTGGACAAGTACCCCCGCTTCAAAACCTGGTGCGACGAGTATTTCTATTTGAAGCACCGCGACGAGCAGCGTGGCATCGGCGGGGTGTTTTTCGACGACTTTTCTGAGCTCGGTTTCGATGGCAGCTTCGCCATGATGAGCTCGGTGGGCGACGCCTTTCTCGATGCCTACCTGCCCATCGTCGACCGCCGCAAAAATACGCCGTATGGCGAACGCGAGCGCAGCTTCCAGCTCTACCGCCGCGGGCGCTATGTTGAATTCAACCTGGTGTGGGACCGCGGCACGCATTTCGGCCTGCAGTCGGGGGGGCGCAGCGAATCCATCCTGTTGTCCATGCCGCCACTGGTGAGCTGGGCCTACAACCGCAAGACGAAAAAGGGCACGCCTGAAGAACGGCTCTACAAGGACTTCCTGGTGCGCAAGGACTGGCTTTGAAGCCTGATGCTGTGAGCCCGCAGCGCGTGGGCATGTTCGGTGGTGCGTTCGACCCACCGCACTGGGCGCATTTGGCACTGGCTGAAACCGCGCTCAAGCAGCTCGGGCTGGACGTGCTGCACATCCTGCCCACCGGCCACGCCTGGCACAAGACCCGGGTGCTCTCGTCTCCCGCCGATCGGGTGGCCATGTGCCATCTTGCGTTTGACGACCTGACCCGTGTGAAGATCGACGAGCGCGAAATTCACCGGGAAGGCCCGAGCTACACCGCCGATACGCTGCAAGAACTCCAGCGCGAGTACCCCGGCGCTCAGCTTTTTCTTGTGCTCGGTGCCGACCAGTTGCTGGCGTTTCGCAGCTGGGTTCGTTGGCAGGAAGTGCTGAATCTGGCCACGCTGGCTGTGGCCAATCGCGCCACCAACATCGGTGCCGACGCCCCACTGGACCAGGCGGTGGAGACCGATCTGTCGCAGGTGGATCTGCCCTTCGAGCGGCTGGACATGCCGCTCAAGAACATCAGCGCAACCGCCGTGCGGGCCCGACTGGAACAGGCGGCGCAGAGCACCGCCGCCCTGGAGGTTCTGGTGCCCGAGGCCGTCGCAGGCTACATTTCAACCCATCACCTTTATCAGAATCCTTCATGACCAGCGAAACCATTGCCAAAAAAGACATCCAGAGACTCCAGCGCGCCATCGTCGACGGGCTGGAGGACGTCAAGGGTCAGGACATCGTGGTTTTCAACACCGAACACCTCTCACCGCTCTTCGAGCGCGTGATCGTTGCCAGCGGCACCTCGAACCGCCAGACCAAGGCCCTGGCCGCCAGCGTGCGTGATGCCGTGCGCGAAGCCGGCTTCGACAAACCCCGTATCGAGGGGGAGGAGAACGGCGAATGGATCATCGTGGACTGCGGCGCTGCCGTGGCCCATGTAATGCAACCCGTGATCCGTCAGTACTACCGGCTCGAAGAGATCTGGGGTGCCAAGCCCGTGCGCCTCAAGCACGGTGCCGAGAAGCCGTTTGTGGCCGAGGCCAAGCCTGCTGCCAAGAGCCGCAAGAAGCCGGTGGCCACCGCCGCCGCACAGCCTGCGAAGAGCACCGCGCGCAAGGCTGCGCAATCGGCCGCTCGCACCGCCGCTGCCGCACCGGTCAAGCCTTCGGCCAAAAAGCCTGCGGTGAAAACCACGGCCAAGTCGGCACCGGCCAAGACTTCCGCTGCCAAGACCGCCCGCAAGCCAGCAACCAGCGCACCCAAGACCGCGTTGCAGAAACTGGTGGTGAAACCCCGCACGGCCGCCAAGCCGGGTGCGAAGATCGCTGCGAAACCCGTGGCCAAAGCGGCCCCCAAGGCGGCACCGAAAGCAGTCGCCAAGCCTGCTGCCAAGGCCCCGGCGCGCAAAACCACCAAGGCCGCAGCCCCCCGCAAGGCATGAAGCTGCTGATCGTCGCGGTCGGGCAGCGTGTGCCTGACTGGGCCCAGACCGCCTACGACGATTACGCCAAACGCTTTCCACCCGAGCTTCGGGTGGAGCTCAAAGCCGTGAAGACGGAGCCGCGCGCCTCCAAGACGCTGGAGACGCTGCTGGCGGCGGAGCGCGAGCGCATCGAGGCGGCAATTCCGCGCGGCTCGCGAATCGTGGCGCTGGACGAGCGCGGCACCACCCTCACCACCAAGGCGCTGGCGCAGCAGCTCAACGAGTGGCAGCTGCAGAGCGACGATGTGGCTCTGGTGATCGGTGGACCCGACGGTCTCGACCCGGCGTTTCGCGCTGCGGCCCACCAGCGCATCCGTTTGTCAGACCTCACCCTGCCGCACGCCATGGTGCGGGTGCTGCTGATCGAGCAGCTCTACCGCGCGTGGTCCGTCAACGCCAACCATCCCTATCACCGCGAATGAGTGAATTCATCTATCTGGCTTCCCAGAGCCCACGCCGCAAACAGCTTCTTGAACAGTGGGGCGTTAGCTGCGAACTGCTGCTGCCGGCTGCCGATGAAGACGCCGAGTCGCTCGAATCGGTTTTGAAGGGCGAGGCACCCGCGGCTTACGTGCAACGTGTGACGAGCCTGAAATTGCAGGCCTCGCTCGCTCGCCTGAAGCGCCGTGGCCTGCCGCCCGCGCCCGTGTTGTGCGCCGACACCACCGTCGCGCTGGGCCGGCGCATCCTGGGCAAGCCGACCGATGCCGCCGAGGCACAACACATGCTTGCCAGCCTGGCGGGCCGGCGCCACCGGGTGCTCACCGCGGTGGCGGTGGGTGTGACTGGACAACGCAGCCTGCGTGTCCACGCCGCCTTGTCCACCTCGTGGGTCACCTTCGAAGCGCTGACGCCCCAACAGATCGCGCGTTACGTGACCAGCGGAGAGCCCATGGGCAAGGCCGGCGCCTATGCCATTCAAGGGCGTGCCAGCCTGTGGGTGAGCCACATCAGCGGCAGCTATTCGGGCATCATGGGTCTGCCCGCGCACGAGACAGCGCAGGTGCTGCAGGCCGCTGGTGTGCGGCTGATCTGAACCGCACAACGCCACGGAGAAGGGCCCCATGACCCAGGACATTCTGATCAATTGGTCACCGCAGGAGACGCGGGTCGCGGTGGTGGAGCAGGGGGCCGTGCAGGAGGTGCACCTGGAGCGCACGCTGGAGCGTGGCCTGGTGGGCAACATCTACCTGGGCAAGGTGTCGCGCGTGCTGCCCGGCATGCAGTCGGCCTTTATCGACATCGGCCTGGACCGCGCAGCCTTTCTGCACGTGGCCGACCTCATGCCCAACATCGCCGCGAAGCACGCGGCCCCTCGCGCCAGCACGGTGGCCACCCCTCAGGCAGACGCGGCAGCAACGACCAGTACCAACGGCAAACTGCTCACGCCCAATCCGGTGTTGCCGATCGAGCGCCAGATCTTCGAGGGTCAGGCCCTGATGGTCCAGGTGCTCAAGGATCCGATCGGCTCCAAGGGTGCGCGCCTGAGCGCGCAGATCAGCATCGCGGGACGCCTGCTGGTGTTCCTGCCGCAAGACAACCACATCGGCGTCTCGCAAAAAATCCCGCCAGCGCAGCGCGATGCCTTGCGCCAGCGCCTGCTGCAGTTGACGGCCACCACCGACGGCAGTGCGGCGGGCGGTTTCATCCTGCGAACCAACGCCGAAGACGCGACCGACGAAGAGCTGACCGATGACACAGCCTACCTGCGCAAGACCTGGCTGCGCATCAAGGAGGCAGCCACGCGCCAGCCCTCGGCCACGCTGCTGCACGAAGACCTGAACCTGATGCAACGCGTGCTGCGCGATCTCGTGGGTGCACACACGCATTCCATCCGGATCGACTCGCGCGAACAGCACGGCCTGCTTACCGAGTTTGCCGCCGAGTTCATGCCCGACACGGTGGCCAAACTGCAGCATTACGGTGGCGAGAGGCCGATCTTCGACCTGTTCAACGTGGACGAAGACATCGTGCGCGCGCTCAGCCGACGGGTTGACCTGAAGTCGGGCGGCTACCTGGTGATTGACCAGACCGAGGCATTGACGACGGTGGACGTGAACACCGGCGGGTTTGTGGGTGCGCGAAATTTTGATGACACCGTGTTTCGCACCAACCTGGAAGCGGCACAGGCGATTGCGCGGCAACTGCGCTTGCGAAACCTGGGCGGCATCGTCATCGTGGATTTCATCGACATGGTGCGTGAGGACCACCGCGACTCGGTGCTCAGCGAGTTCCGAAAACAGCTCGCCCGCGACCGTGTGAAGACCATGACGGGCGGCTTCTCGCAGCTGGGTCTGGTGGAGATGACACGCAAGCGCACGCGCGAGTCGCTGGCCCACATGCTCAGCGAGCCCTGCGAGGCCTGCAGCGGCAAGGGCGTGGTGAAAACCGCGCGCAGCGTCTGCTACGACATCCTGCGCGAGATCCTGCGGGAGGCCCGCGCCTTCAACCCGCGCGAATTCCGCGTGGTGGCCTCGGCCAAGGTGGTGGAGTTGTTCCTTGACGAAGAGCGCGCCCACCTGGCCGGTCTGTCGGACTTCATTGGCAAACCGATCTCCCTCCAGAGCGAGGGCTCAATGACACAGGAACAGTACGACATCGTGTTGTTGTAAGGTTCTCCCCGAAGCGCCTGCGGCGCTTCCCCCAGGGGCAACACCTGCGGCCCGGCAAAGCCGGCTCCGCGGTGTTCTGGGTGGAGCCTCTTCGCCCGCCTACACCTCGGGTCTGAAGCTCTGCGAGTGCAGCCGGGCGTAAAGCCCGTCGGCGGCCAGCAGTTCGCGGTGCGTGCCCTGTTCGCCGATGCGGCCATCGGCCAGTACGACCACACGGTCGGCGTGTTCGATGGTGGACAGGCGGTGCGCAATCACCAGCGTGGTGCGACCCTTCATGAGCCGGGCCAGCGCGTCCTGCACCAGCCGTTCCGATTCGTTGTCCAGCGCTGAAGTGGCCTCGTCCAGGATCAGGATGGGCGCGTCCTTGTAGATCGCGCGTGCGATCGCCAGCCGCTGGCGCTGCCCACCCGAGAGCTCGGCCGCGTTGTGGCCCACCGTGCTGTGGATGCCTTGCGGCAGGCGCTCGATCAGCTCCCCCAGGTTGGCCGACTCCAGCGCGGCGCGCACACGACCTTCATCGACCTCGTTGCCCATGGCACCCAGCGCGACGTTGGCCGCCAGTGTGTCGTTGAGCATCACGACGTCCTGGCTCACCATGGCGTACTGGCTGCGCAGGCTGGCGAGGTCCCAGTGGGCCAGGGGCACGCCGTCCAGCCGGATGTCGCCGCGTTCAATCTCCACAAAACGCGGCAGCAGGTTGACCAGGGTGGTCTTGCCCGAGCCAGAAGGGCCGACAAAAGCCACCACCTCGCCCGGGCGTATGTTCAGCGTGATGCCTCGCAAGGCCACCAGGCTGTCGTCTTCGCTGCGCACGACCTGATCGTCCTTGGCCGGGTAGCGCACCCACACATCGGTCAGGTCAATGGACCCGTCGACGCGACCGGTTTTGTGGGTTCCACCGGTCTGTTCCGGCGTGTTTTCAATCAGCTCCAGTCCCCGTTCAAGGGCCGCCAGCCCACGCGTGATGGGTGCGGATATCTCCGCCAGGTGCCGGATCGGCGTGATCAGCATCAGCATGGCGGTGACGAAGGCCACGAAATTGCCCACCGTGACGCCGCTGCTGCTGCTCTGCCACAACGCCACAGCAATCACGGCCGAGAGTGCGGCCGAGGCCAGCAGCTGTGTGAGCGGCGTCATGGCCGCCATGGCGATGGTGGACTTCAGCGCCAGCCGCCGCAGTGCCAGGCTGAGCACGTCAAAGCGCTGCGTCTGGCGCGCCTGGGCGCCGTGCAGCCGGACCATGCGGTGGGCCAGCGCGTTCTCTTCCACCACGTAGGCCAGCTCGTCGGTGGCGGTCTGGCTGTCCCGCGTCAGCTTGTACAGGCGGCGCGAAAGCACCCGCATGATCAGGATCAGCCCCGGAAACACCGTGAGCACGATCAGCGTGAGTTTCCAGTTCAGGTAGAACAGGTAGCCCAGCAAGGCCAGCACGGTCAGGCTGTCCTTGGTGAGCGTGAGGAAGGCCGAGACCAGCATTTGCGAGCCGGTCTGCACCTCGTACACCAGCGTGTTCGACAACTTGCTCGCGCTTTGACGGGCAAACAACGTCATCTGGGCGTCGTTGAGCTTGATGAACATGGCGCGGCGCAGGTTCAAAAGCCCCAGGCTGGCGGTGTAGGACAGCGTGTACTGCGCCACGAAGCCGGCCAGGCCACGCAGGCCGAAAAGCCCCATGAGGGCCACGGGCACCATCCACAACTCTATGTTGCCCTCGGCGAAGCCACGGTCGAGCAAAGTCTTCAACAGTGCAGGTATGAGAGGCTCGGTCAGCGCGCCGATGAGCGTGCTGATGGCCGCCAGGGCGATGCCGGTCTTGGCCGAGCGGAAGTAGGGCCACAGGCGCAGCAGGCGCTGGGTCAGTGTGCCGGCCAGTGGCGGGTTGGTGTTGTTGGATTCGGTCAAGAGCGGATCGGTCCCAAAGTGCGCCGGCCTGCGGAACATTCCGCGCTATGGCGAGTCAGCCTTGCACAGGCGACGGCCAGTCCGCACACATCTTGTCACGGAAGGGCCGGATGCCTCCGTTATTATCGGTTGGCTGTGCAGGGCGTTTCGACCCTGCTGCCACCTCAGGACAAGTGACACACACAGCATGCTGGATTTGAACCGACACAACGCGCTGCCCCTGATTCCGAGACGCCGCGCGCTCGGTCTGGTTTCCACCCTCCCTTTCCTCGGCTGGCCGCTGGCCTCGCAGGCCCAGTTTCGGGTCGAGGTGGCGGGCGTCGGCCTCACGCAGTTTCCGTTTTCTGCCGTGCCTTTTCGCGGCAACGACGCGGCCAGTGAAAACATCGCCGCCATCGTGCGCGCCGACCTGGAGCGCAGCGGCCAGTTCCGCTTCGTCGACCCCATTGCCGGTGGTCTGGACGAGACCTCCCGCCCCGACCTTGGTCCTTGGCGCGAGCGCAAGACCGATTCCCTGCTCACCGGCAGCGTCACCAAACTGGCCGACGGCCGCTTTGATGTGCGGTTTCGATTGTGGGACGTGGTGCGTGGGCAAGACCTTGGTGGCTTGAGCTACCCGGTGGGCGCACAAGACCTGCGGCTGGCCGCTCATCGAGTCGCCGATTTCATTTACGAAAAGATCACCGGGGAGAAGGGCGTCTTCTCCACGCGCATCGCCTACGTGACCAAGACCGCGCAACGCCACAACCTCTGGGTGGCCGACGCCGATGGCGAAAACGCCCGCGCGGCCCTCACCAGCCCCGAACCCATCATCTCGCCCAGCTGGGCACCTGGTGGCGCGCAGCTGGCCTATGTGTCGTTCGAAGCCCGCAAGCCCGTCATCTACGCACACGATGTGGCCTCGGGCAAGCGGCGTCTGCTGGCCAACTTCAAGGGCTCCAACAGCGCACCGTCCTGGTCACCCGACGGCCGCTCCGTGGTGGCCACGCTGTCACTGTCGGGCAATGCGCAGGTCTATGCCATGGACGCCAACGGCGGTGAACCCCGGCGCCTGAGCCAGTCGGCCAGCATCGACACCGAGCCGGTTTTCAGCCCCGATGGCCAAGCCATCTACTTCGTGAGCGACCGTGGGGGCTCGCCGCAGGTCTACCGCATGGGCGCGCAAGGTGGGAATGCCCAGCGCCTCACGTTCACCGGCAACTACAACATATCTCCGGCGCCCAGCCCCGATGGCCGTTGGCTGGCTTTCATTTCCCGTGTCAACGGGGCGTTTCGCCTGCATGTGATGGAACTCTCCAGCGGCACCGTGACGGCGCTCACCGAGTCCAGTGCCGACGAGAGCCCGAGCTTCGCACCCAACAGCCGCATGATCATTTACGCCACCCGGGAAAAGGGCCAGGAGGCCCTGATGACCACCTCGGTGGATGGCCGCATCAAGACCCGCCTGGCTGGCGCGCAAGGCGACATCCGGGAACCCGAATGGGGCCCGTTCCTGCGCTGATCGCAGCTTGGACACATCAGGTCCCCCGCATTCTTTTTCATCATTTCCAAGGATTCTCCTCATGCACAACATCAAAAATGCCTCCAACGTTCGCAACACCCTGGTTCAGCGCGGTCTTCGCCTGGTCGCCGGTCTTGGACTCGCCGCCGTGCTGGCTGCCTGCAGCTCCGGCGTGAAGCTTGACGACGTGCCGGTTGAAGACCGCACGGGCTCAGCTGTCGGCTCCGGTGGGGCTGCAGCGGGTGGGCAAGGCGGCGCGGTCGATCCGCGTGGCGTCTCCGGCGTGTCTGTGGGCGGTGCCGATTCGGCCCAGCCGGCAGCCGTGGCCCGCATCATCTATTTCGACTACGACAGCTTCGAGGTGAAGGCCGATTCGGCCGCCACGCTGGAAGCCAATGCGCGCTACCTCAACGCCAACCGCACCCGCCGCGTGAACCTTGAAGGGCACACCGACGAGCGCGGTGGCCGCGAATACAACCTGGCCCTCGGTCAGAAGCGTGCCGAAGCGGTGCGCCGTGCATTGGGGCTGCTGGGTGTGACCGAAGCGCAAATGGAAGCCGTGAGCTTCGGAGAAGAAAAGCCCGCGCAGGTCGGTCTGGACGAAGCGTCCTTTGCCAAGAACCGCCGCGTTGAACTGACCTACCGTTGAACATGAGACTCTTTGCAGTTGCGCCCTTGGCGCTGTTCCTGGCCACGTTGTGGCCCTTGCAGGCTCACGCCTTGTTTGGCGACGACGAGGCGCGCAAGGCCATCATCGAGCTGCGCCAGAAGGTTGACGCCAACAAGCAGGCCAGCGACGCTGCGGCCGCAGAGGCGCGCGAGGGCGATGCCGGCACGCGCCGCAGCATGTTGGAGCTGTCCAACCAGATCGAGCAGTTGCGGGCTGAGCTGGCGCGCCTGAGAGGTCAAAACGAGCAGCTCGCGCGTGAGATCTCCGAGCTTCAGCGCCAGCAGAAGGATGTGCAGGTCGGCATCGACGAGCGGCTTCGTCAGGTAGAACCCCTGCGCGTCGAGTACGACGGCCAGACCTTCACCGCTGCGCCTGCTGAAAAGAACGACTTCGAAGCGGCGATGGCCCAGCTGAGGAAGTCCGAATTTCAGCCCGCCTCGGCGGCCTACGCCGCTTTCCTGCAGCGGTATCCAGCCAGCGGCTACACGCCTTCGGTTCTGTACTGGCTGGGCAACGCACAGTACGCCAATCGTGCTTACAAGGAAGCCGTGACCACCCACGGCCGACTGGTGCGTGAATTCCCGGCCCATGTGCGCACACCCGAGGCCATGCTCGCCATGGCCAACAGCCACGTGGAGTTGAAAGACGCCCGCACCGCCAAGACCACGCTCGAAGGCCTGGTGAAGTTGCATCCGAATTCCGAGGCTGCTGCTGCAGCAAGAGAGCGTCTGGCCCGCTTGCGCTGACGCTGCACGCGTGCTTCGGCACGCGTCAATCAAGGGCAAGGGCCGCCTCCTACAATGGCGGCCATGGAAATCGCCGACATCGTCAAACTCAATTCGCTCGTGCTCTGGGCCGCCTTCGCGGTGGCTGCCGTCTTCGGGTTCATCGCACAGCGCACCCACTTCTGCACCATGGGTGCCATCAGTGACATCGTGAACATGGGAGACTGGACCCGCATGCGCATGTGGGCCATGGCTGTGGGGATTGCCATGATCGGCTTTTACGGCATGGCCTGGCTGGGCTGGATCGATCCAGCACAAAGCATCTACACCAGCAGCCGCGTGATCTGGCTGTCGGCCGTGGTGGGCGGTCTGCTGTTCGGCTTTGGCATGGTGCTGGCCTCGGGTTGCGGCAGCAAGACGCTGGTTCGCATCGGGGCTGGCAGCCTGAAATCGCTGGTGGTTTTCTTTGTCATGGGCTTCGCTGCATTCGCCACGTTGCGCGGTGTCACGGCGGTGCTGCGCGTCAATACCATTGACAAGGTGAGTTTCGAGATGGCTGGCGGCTCTGCGTTGCCCACCTGGCTTTCCGGCGTCCTGGGCACAGCGCCAGCATTCACGGGGTTGGTGTTTGCGCTGCTGGTCGGGGGTGCCTTGGTGGTCTGGGCTCTGGTGGGTCGGGACTTCCGCAGCGGCAACAACCTGCTGGCGGGGATCGGTCTGGGTTTGGTGGTGATCGCCATGTGGTGGGTCAGCGGGAGGCTCGGCTTTGTGGCCGAACACCCGGAAACGCTGGAAGCCGTTTACCTCGGCAGCAACACCGGACGCATGGAGGCGCTGACCTTCACTGCGCCCATGGCCTTCACGCTGGACTGGCTCATCTTTTTCAGCGACAGCTCCAAGGTCCTCACCTTCGGCATCGTGACGGTGGTCGGCATGGTCCTTGGTGCTTTCGCCTGCGCGTTGCTGGAAGGCAGCTTTCGCTGGGAAGGTTTCCGCAGCACGCAAGACACTGCCTTGCACCTTGTGGGCGGTTTCTGCATGGGCGTGGGCGGTGTCACGGCGCTGGGCTGCACGGTGGGGCAGGGCATGTCTGGCCTGTCCACGCTGAGTCTGACCAGCTTCATCGCAGTCACCGGCATCGTGCTCGGCGCCATCGGTGGCTTCCGGTTCCAGATCTGGCTGCTGGACCGCGAGTGACGCAGGAAACACGCGAACGGTTCGAGCGCCGCTTTGGTGGCCTGCGTCGTCTTTACGGTGTCGATGGCGCGCAACGCGTGTTCGATGCGCATGTGGTGGTGGTGGGCATCGGAGGTGTCGGGTCCTGGGTGGCAGAGGCCCTGGCGCGCAGCGGTGTGCGGCGCCTCACGTTGATTGACCTCGATCACGTGTCCGAGTCGAACATCAATCGCCAGATCCACGCGCTGGACCCCACGTTGGGCCAGGCCAAGGCCGAAGCCATGCGCGAACGCATCGCGTTGTTCCATCCCGATTGCGTTGTCGATGTGATCGACGACTTTGTGACACCTGAGAACTGGCCGGCTGTGCTGGACACCGTGCCCGGATGGGCCGGTTTGCCATCGGCCGTGATCGACGCCTGTGATCAGGTTCGAGCCAAAACGACATTGGCCGCCTGGGCCACATCACACGCGGTCCCGTTCATCACCGTGGGCGCTGCCGGTGGCAAAAGGCTCGCCCACGCGGTCGAGGTGGCCGACCTGGCTGAGGTCACGCACGATCCTCTGCTCGCGCAACTGCGCTACCGCTTGCGCAAACACCACGGGGGCGCGCGAACCGGGCGCATGGGCGTGGCCTGTGTGTTCAGTCGTGAAGCCGTGGCCCCGCCAGACGCGTCCTGCAACATCGAAGGCGCGGATGGTTCGCTCAATTGCCATGGCTACGGCTCGGTGGTGAGCGTCACGGCCGCCTTTGGTTTCAGCGCCGCAGGGTGGGTGATGAACGCCTTGGCGAAAAAGGAAAATGCAATCGCGACAGGCACTCCAAAAGGCACCCAAAAAGAAGCTATAATTTGAGGCTTCGCGGGATGCACATTGTGCAGATGGCGAAGCCCTGATGGGACGTTAGCTCAGTTGGTAGAGCAGCGGACTTTTAATCCGTTTGTCGTGGGTTCGACCCCCGCACGTCCCACCAAAACATGTGAAGCCCTGATCGAAAGATCAGGGCTTTTTTGTTGCCCACTGCATGTGCTGCAGCGGTCCATATGGGTCAGGACGAATCAGCGCTTCTTGAAGAAGCCGTAGATCACCAGAAGGATGATGGCGCCGATCACAGATGCAATGAAGCCTACCGGATCGCCCTGTCGGTAGAAGCCCAGCGCGGCGCCCAGATAGCCGGCGAGGAATGCACCCGCCACACCCAGCAGGGCGGTCATGATCCAGCCCATGCTGTCGTTGCCCGGCTTGAGGGCGCGCGCGATGAATCCGGCGATGAGGCCGATGAAGAGGGTACCGAGAATGGACAGCATTCGAAAAACTCCTGAGCGTTGAGGTGGATACAAAAGCACTAGAGATTGCACTCTAGCTGCTTTCCACGTTTCTCTCAGTTTGCAACCCCACAGCCACAGCAAAGACTCAAGCGTTCACAGCTTCGATGGCTTCGGTGAGTTCCAGCCAACGCGCTTCGAGCGCCTCGTTCTCGTCGTTCGCGGCCTTGAGCTGCTTGCCGTTCCTGGCCAGGTCGGCCGGGCTGAGTGGCTGGCCCATGGTGGCCTCCAGGCGCGCTTTTTCCTGGGCGAGTTGCGCCATGCGTTTCTCGGTCTGCTCAAGCTCTTTCTTGAGCGGCTTGGTTTTTTCGGCCAGTTGCTGTCGGCGCTGTGCATCGTTGCGCTTTTGCTCAGGCGCCGCCACGGCGGCCACGGCCGGGGCGCGCTGCGCATCGCGCTGCTCCTGGCGTTGCGCTTCGCGCGACTGTTTGGCCATGTCGAGCAGGTAACGCTGGTAGTCGTCCAAGTCGCCATCGAAGGGCTCGATGCCGCCGCGAGAGACCAGCCAGAACTCATCACACACGGCTCGCAGCAGGGCGCGATCGTGGCTGACCAGCATGACCGTGCCTTCGAATTCGTTGAGCGCCACCGACAGGGCCTCGCGCGTGGCGAGGTCCAGGTGGTTGGTGGGCTCGTCCAGCAGCAGCAGGTTGGGGCGCTGCCAGACGATCATGCACAGCACCAGGCGGGCCTTTTCGCCGCCGCTCATGCTGCCCACGCTTTGTTTGACCTGGTCGCCGGTGAAGTTGAAATTGCCCAGGAAGCTGCGCAGGTCTTGCTCTCGCGTGGGTTGGCCGCTCAGGCGGCCTTCGGCGGTGCACTCTCGCACCAGACGGATCATGTGTTCCAGCGGCGTGTCGGCCGGGCGCAGCACGTCGAGTTCCTGCTGTGCGAAGTAGCCGATGTTCAGGCCCTTGCCCTCGGTGATCTGACCCGCGATGGGTTGCAGGTCGCGCGCGATGGTCTTGACCACGGTGGACTTGCCCTGGCCGTTGGCCCCCAGGATGCCGATGCGTTGACCCGCCAGCACCGAGCGGCTGATGTTGCGCACGATGACCGTGGGCTCGCTGCCTTCGTCGGGTGGTGGGTAACCGAAGCTGGCGTCGCTCATGGCCAGCATCGGGTTGGGCAGGTTCTGGGGTTCGGTGAATTCGAAGGTGAAGTCGGCGTCGGCCAGCACTGGGCCGATCTTCTCCATGCGTTCCAGCGCCTTCACGCGGCTCTGCGCCTGCTTGGCTTTGCTGGCCTTGGCCTTGAAGCGGTCGATGAACTTTTGCAGGTGCGCCATCTTGTCCTGTTGGCGCGAGTACGCTGACTGCTGCAGCGCCATCTGCTCGGCGCGCATGTCTTCAAAACGGCTGTAGTTGCCACCGTAGCGGGTGAGCTGCGCGGTGTGGATGTGGATGGTGACGTTGGTCACCGCGTCCAGAAACTCGCGGTCGTGGCTGATGACCAGCATCGTGCCTTCGTAGCGCTTGAGCCAGGCCTCCAGCCAGACCAAGGCATCGAGGTCCAGGTGGTTGGTGGGTTCGTCGAGCAGCAGCAACTCGCTTGGGCACATGAGCGCGCGGGCGAGCTGCAGGCGCATGCGCCAGCCGCCCGAGAAGCTGTTGACCGGACGCTCGAGTTCGTCGGTACGGAATCCCAAGCCCAGGATGAGTGCCTGCGCGCGCGCGGGCGCGTCGTGGGCGCCAGCGTCGTGCAATGCCATATAGGCGTGTGCCATGCGCTCGCCGTCACCGCTGTCTTCCGAGGCGGTCACTTCCTGCTGGGCAGCAAGCAAGGTCACATCGCCTTCAATCACGAACTGTGTGGCCGATTGATCGGTCTCGGGCATGTCCTGGGCCACCTGGGCCATGCGCCACTGTGGCGGCACGTAGAAGTCGCCTTTGTCCTCGTGAAGCGTGTGGTTGAGCAGGCCAAAGAGGCTGGACTTGCCCGCGCCGTTGCGGCCCACGAGGCCGACTTTTTCACCCGGGTTGATGTTGCAGGAAGCGTTGTCGAGAAGGACCTTCACACCGCGGCGAAGGACAAGGTTTTTCAAGGTGATCATGGAGCGGGCGTCGTTGAGGTGGGCGTCGCCGTGAGGGATTCAAGGGTGAGCAAAAGGACCTGGTCGTCGCCGGCGCTGGTGGCCAGCCAGACGACTTCCAGGTGGGGGAACGCAGCTTCAAAATGTTCGCGTTCGTTGCCGATCTCCAGCACCAGGACGCCCTGGGGCTTGAGGCGTGCGGGGATGTCGCGGATGAGCCCGCGCACGAAGTCCATGCCGTCGACGTTGCCGGCGGCGTTGCCGTCCAGCGCCAGAGTCGGTTCGGCGCGGTATTCGGGTGGCAGCACTGCCATGCTTTGCGCATTCACGTACGGTGGATTGCACAGCACCAGGTCCCATGGGCCTGGGCAGTTTTTCAGGCCGTCGGACTCCACCAGCCGGATGCGGTCCTGCAGTTCGTGGCGTGCCAGGTTGATGCGGGCGACTTCCAGTGCGTCGGTCGAAATGTCGGCGCCGGTCACGCGAACGTCGGGGTAGGCCATGGCCGCGAGCACGGCCAGGCTGCCGTTGCCGGTGCACAGATCGAGCACGTCGCGGGTCTTTTCGTCGAGCCAAAAATCGATAAAGCCTTCGACGAGCAGCTCCGCGATGAAGCTGCGCGGGACGATAGCTCGGCGGTCCACATGGAAGGACACGCCTTGAAGCCAGGCTTCACCCGTGAGGTAGGCGGCCGGTTCGCGGGTGTCGATGCGCCGCTGGATCAAGGCTTCGACCTCCGCTTGTTGCGCTGGCGTGACGGGTTGGCGGGCGAGGGCATCGAGGTCGCTGTCCAGGGGCAGGCCCAGCTGCCACAACACGAGCCAGATGGCTTCGTCGCGCGCGTTGTTGGTGCCGTGACCATAGGCCAGTCGGGCCGCGTCCAGGCGGCGGGTGGCCGCAGCCAGCAATTCTTTCAGTTTCACAGTGCGCTCAGTCGGGAGAGCCGGCGAGACGGGACAGGTTGTCCAGCGTGCGGCGGTAAATGTTCTTGAGCGGTTCAATGTCGGCCACAGCCACATGCTCGTCGATCTTGTGGATGGTGGCGTTGGGCGGGCCGAGTTCAATCACCTGCGGGCAGACCTGGGCGATGAAACGCCCGTCGCTGGTGCCGCCGGTGGTGGAGAGTTCGGTTTCGATGCCGGTTTCGCTGCGGATGGCGTCTCGTACCGCTTCCACCAGCGTGCCGGGTGACGTGAGAAAAGGTCGTCCGCCCACGGTCCAGGCCAGGTCGTAGTCGCTGCCGGCTTGGAGGCCGTGACCCGCGAGGATCTCGGCCACGCGCTGCTGCAAACCTTCGGGCGTGGACTCGGTGGAAAAACGGAAGTTGAAGTCGATCACCACGGTGCCGGGGATCACGTTGCTCGCACCCGTGCCGCCGTGGATGTTGCTGATCTGCCAGCTCGTGGGCGGAAAAAACGCGTTGCCGGCATCCCACGTAGTGGCCGCGAGCTCGGCCAGCGCGGGCGCGGCCAGGTGGATCGGGTTCTTGGCCAGGTGGGGATAGGCAATGTGACCCTGGATGCCCTTGACGGTGAGCTTGCCGCTCATCGTGCCGCGGCGGCCGTTCTTGATCATGTCGCCGGTGCGCTCCACCGAGGTGGGCTCGCCCACGATGCACCAGTCGAGCCGCTCGCCGCGTTGCTTCAATCGTTCACACACGACCACCGTGCCGTCCAGCGCCGGGCCTTCTTCGTCGCTGGTGAGCAGGAAGGCGACATCGATGACCGGATTGGGGTTGACCGCCACAAACTCTTCGCAGGCCACCACCATGGCCGCCAGCGAGGTCTTCATGTCACTGGCGCCCCGGCCAAAAAGCTTGCCATCGCGGTGCGTGGGCGCGAACGGGTCGCTGCTCCAGGCGGTGGTGGGGCCGGTGGGCACCACGTCGGTGTGGCCGGCAAAGATCAGCGTGGGTTGCTGGCCTGTGCCCAGGCGCGCCCACAGGTTGGTGACGCGGAAATCGTCGGGCCCGCTCTCGATGGTTTCGCAGCGGAAGCCCAGGGCTTGCAGACGCTGCGCGATGACCGACTGGCAGCCTTCGTCGCGCGGCGTGACAGAGGCACGGGCGATGAGCTGTTCGGTCAGGCGCAGGGTGTCGGTCATCGGGTCAATATTTCACATCGAGCGTGAACTCGGTGAAAGTGGCGTTTTCTGCGGTGTCTTCGTCGCTCGCGTTGGCCGCATCGCTCGACTTGCTCGCATGGAAGTCGTTCTGCAAGCGCCACAAGAGGTTGTTGGGCGAGTCGGCCTGGGCCAGGCCTTCGTTGCGCGTCACCAAGCCGTCGTTGATGAGGCGGGCCAGGTCCTGTTCGAAACTCTGCGAGCCGTCGGCCAACGACTTTTCCATGGCTTCGCGAACGCCGGAAAAGTCGGCCTTCTGGATCAGGTCGGCGATCAGCGAGGTGTTGAGCAGCACCTCCATGGCCGGTACGCGGCTGCCGGTGTGGGTGCGCAGCAGGCGCTGCGACACGATGGCGCGCAGGGCAGCCGCCAGATCACCCAGCATGGTCGGGCGCACTTCAACCGGGTAGAAGCTCAGGATGCGGTTGAGCGCCTGGTAGCTGTTGTTGGCGTGCAGCGTGGCCAGACACAGGTGACCCGACTGAGCGTAGGCAATGGCGGCCGACATGGTTTCACGGTCGCGGATCTCGCCGATCAGGATCACGTCGGGCGCCTGGCGCAGCGCGTTCTTCAGCGCGATCTGCAGCGACGCGGTATCAGGCCCGATCTCGCGCTGGTTCACCACCGATTTCTTGTTCTTGTAGACGTACTCGATCGGGTCTTCGATGGTCAGCACGTGGCCGCTGGCGGACTCGTTGCGGTGGTCGATCATGGCGGCCAGCGTGGTGCTCTTGCCGGCGCCGGTGGCACCCACCATCAGCACCAGGCCGCGCTTTTCCATCACCAGATCGGCCAACACGGGTGCCACATTGAGTGAGTCCAGTGCGGGGATGTCGTCCGGGATGAAACGGATCACCACCGCCACGTTGCCGCGCTGGCGGAACGCGCTCACGCGGAAATTGCCCAAGGACTCCAGCGGTACCGCCATGTTGAGCTCGCCGGTCTCCTGCAATTCTTCCATGCGGGTGGAGGGCACGATTTCCGCCAGCAAGTTGCGCGGCGCTTCGGGCGGCAGCACCTGGCTGTTGATCGGGATGGTCTGGCCGTTGATCTTGATCATGGCCGGCGCATGCGCCGTCAGGTACACGTCCGAGGCCTTCTTGTCGGCCATCAGGCGCAGGATGCGCTCCATTGTTCCGCTGCTCATGTCGTGCCTTTCCCTTGGGTGATCCAGAAACGTCGAGGTCAGTCGCGAAGGAGATCGTTCAAGCTGGTCTTGGAGCGCGTCTGCGCGTCCACCGTCTTGACGATGATGGCCGCGTAGGTGCTGTAGTCCTTGCCCGAGGCCGTCTTCTTGGGCAGGCTGCCGCTGATCACCACGCTGCCGCTGGGCACACGGCCAAACACCACCTCGCCAGTGTCGCGGTTGAAGATGGGCGTGCTCTGGCCGAGGTAGACGCCCATGCCGAGCACGGAGTTTTCTTCGACGACCACACCTTCAACCACCTCCGAGCGTGCGCCGATGAAACAGTTGTCTTCAATGATGGTGGGGCCGGCCTGCAGCGGCTCCAGCACACCGCCGATGCCGACACCGCCCGAGAGGTGCACGTTCTTGCCGATCTGGGCGCAGGAGCCGACCGTGGCCCAGGTGTCGACCATGGTGTTTTCATCAACGTAGGCACCGATGTTCACGTAGCTGGGCATCAGGATCGCGCCCTTGGCGATGTAACTGCCGCGGCGCGCCACGGCGGGTGGCACCACGCGCACGCCGGTGGCCTTCATTTCGGACTCGCTGAGGTGCGAGAACTTGGTCTTGACCTTGTCGAAGAAGCCCAGGTCACCTGCGCGCATGAGTTCGTTGTCCTTGAGTCGGAACGACAGCAGCACGGCTTTCTTGATCCACTGGTGCACCGTCCACTGGCCCACGCCCTGGCGCGTGGCCACGCGCAGCTGGCCGTTGTTGAGTTCTGCGATCACGTGTTCAACAGCGTCCATCACTTCCTTTGGCGCGGAGGCGGGGGAGAGTTCGGCGCGGTTGTCCCAGGCGTTGTCGATCAGGGTTTGCAGTTGTTGTGTCATGAGGCTGGACGAAGAAGGGAGGGAAAGGGAAAAAGGTCAGAGATGGCCGGCCATGAAGGCGCGAATGCGGTGCGCCGCTTCCAGGCATTCGGCAGATTCGGCCACCAGGGCCATGCGCACGCGGCCCGTGCCTGGGTTCGTACCGTTGAAATCGCGCGCCAGGTAGCTGCCGGGCAGAACCGTCACATTGTATTGAGCCAGCAGGGCGCGGGCGAAAGCTTCGTCGGCGCTCAGGCCAGCGGTGATGTCGGCAAACGACGCCGGCACGCCGGCCCACAGGTAAAACGAGGCGTCGGGCAGGGCCACGTCGAGCACCTCGGCCAGCAGCGGCGTGACCTGGGCGAACTTCTCGCGGTATTGCCGCCGGTTGTCGACCACATGGGCCTCGTCGCCCCAGGCGGCGGCGCTGGCCGCCTGCACCACCGGGCTCATCGCCCCTCCATGGTAGGTGCGGTACAGAAGAAAGGGCTTGATCAGCGCGGCGTCGCCAGCCACAAAGCCGCTGCGCAGGCCGGGCACATTGCTGCGCTTGGACAGGCTGGTGAAGCTCACCAGGTTGCGGAAATCGGTGCGGCCCAGCGCCTGTGCCGCTTCCAGCCCGCCCAGCGGCGGTTCCTCGCGGAAATAGATCTCGCTGTAGCACTCATCAGACGCGATCACAAAGCCGTGCTGGTCGCTGAGCTCGAACAGCTTGCGCCATTCGTCCAGCGGCATCACCGCGCCGGCCGGGTTGCCGGGTGAACACACAAACAGCAGCTGGGTGCGGGTCCAGACCTCGGACGGGACGCTGTCCCAGTCGGCTGCGAAGTTGCGCGCCGGGTCGCTGGCCACATAAAACGGTTCGGCACCGCCCAGCAAGGCAGCGCCTTCATAGATTTGGTAGAACGGATTCGGGAACACCACCGTGGCGCCGGCCCGGGTCGGGTCGATCACGGTCTGGGCAAAGGCAAACAGCGCTTCGCGCGAACCGTTGACCGGCAGCACCTGGGTGGCCGGGTTCACCGCCACGCCGTACCGCCGTTGCACCCAGGCGGCGCAGGCCTCTCGCAGGGAGGGTTCCCCTGCGGTGGCCGGGTAACTGGAAAGACCGGTGTCCAGCGCGGCAGCGAGGGCACGTTTCAGAAAATCAGGTGCTGCGTGCTTCGGCTCGCCGATGCCCAGGCTGATGGGGCGCAGGGCCGGGTTGGGGGTGATGTCGGCAAACAGCCGGCGCAGCCGCTCGAAAGGGTAGGGCTGCAGTCGGGTCAAAAGCGGATTCATCCCCCGATTATCCGTTTGCCCCGGCCGGCCCCCGCCCCCAGGGGCCTTGGCTGGCTTTGGGCGCGCTGCTGCGGGGCAGCCGCGCAGGGTCAGCGGGGTATCATTTCGCTCGCGTCGTCGGCCTCGGGCGGGCGTTCCTCATCCAGTCAGTCATCGGGCAGCGCCGTGCGTCTCAACTCCATCAAGCTCTCGGGCTTCAAGTCCTTCGCCGAACCGACCAATTTCATGCTCCCGGGCCAGCTGGTGGGCGTGGTCGGCCCCAACGGCTGCGGCAAGTCCAACATCATGGATGCGGTGCGCTGGGTGCTGGGCGAGTCCAAGGCCTCCGAGTTGCGTGGCGAGTCCATGCAGGACGTCATCTTCAACGGCACCAACACGCGCAAACCGGCCAGCCGCTCCAGTGTGGAACTGGTGTTCGACAACAGCGACCACCGCGCCGGCGGCCAGTGGGGCCAGTTCGGCGAGATCGCGGTCAAGCGCGTGCTCACGCGCGACGGCACCAGCAGTTACTACATCAACAACCAGCCGGTGCGCCGCCGCGACGTGCAGGACGTGTTTCTGGGCACCGGCCTGGGCCCGCGCGCCTACGCCATCATTGGCCAGGGCACCATCAGCCGCATCATCGAAAGCAAGCCCGAAGAGTTGCGCCTGTTTCTGGAAGAGGCCGCCGGTGTTTCCAAATACAAGGAACGCCGCCGCGAGACCGCCCACCGCCTGGCCGACACGCGCGAGAACCTCACCCGGGTCGAAGACATCCTGCGCGAGCTCAACGCCAACCTCGACAAGTTGGAAAGACAGGCCGAGGTGGCGGCCAGATACAACAACCTGCAGGCCAGCGCCACGCTCAAGCAGCACCAACTCTGGTTCATGAAGCGCAGCGAAGCCGAGGCTGACCAGGTCAAGGTGAAAACCGACGCGGCCCAGGCGATCAACGACCTGGAGTCGCGCACTGCCGATTTGCGCCGCATCGAGAGCGAGCTGGAAACCATCCGCCAGGCCCACTACGCCGCGGGCGATCAGGTGAACCAGGCCCAGGGCAAGCTGTACGAAGCGAGTGCCGAGGTCGGCAAGCTTGAAGCGGAGATCCGCTTTGTGGTGGAAGGGCGCACCCGCGTGGAACAGCGCCTGGTGCAGCTCAAGGAACAAATCGCCTCGTGGACCACCCGCAGCGAAGACGCGGCCGTGGAGCTGGGGCAACTGGCTGAAGCCATGGTGCAGGCTGAAGACCAGTCGGTCGTGCTGGCCGCGCAGGGCGAAGAGCAGTCGGGCGCCTTGCCTGCGCTGGAAGACAGCCTGCGCCAGGCCCAGGCCCGCGCCAACGAGCAGCGCGCCAGCGTCACGCAGGTGCAGCAGCAGATCCAGGTGCTGGCGGCCGAGCAGCGCAGCATCGAAGAACAGAGCCGCACGCTCAACCAGCGCCGCGAGCGCCTGACGGCCGACCGCAACGCGTTGGCCGCCCCCGACGAAGCGCGCTTGCTGAGCGCGCAAACCCAGCTCGCCAGCGCACAGGAAGCCGCAGAGATGAACGACGCTGTGCTGCACGAGCTGCAGGACAGCGTGCCCCAGCTCGACGAAGCCCGCCGCAACACGCAGCAGGCCGTCAATCAGGAATCGGCCAGGCAGGCCGACCTGTCGGCCCGGCTGGAAGCGCTCAAAGCGCTGCAAGAGAAGGTCAAGACCGACGGCAAGCTCAAGCCCTGGCTGGCCAAACACGGGCTCGACAGTCTGCAAGGCCTGTGGAGCCGCATCCACATCGAGACCGGTTGGGAAAACGCGCTGGAAGCCGCGCTGCGCGAGCGCCTGGGCGCGCTCGAAGTCTCGCGCCTGGACATGGTGCGTGCCTTCGGCAACGACGCACCGCCGGCGAAACTGTCCTTCTACAACCCGCCATCTGCCATGGCCAGCATGGCCAGCACCACTGTTCTCAAGCCCCTGGCCGCCTGGCTGCGCCTGAACGACGCTGGCCAGCAAGCCCTGCTGGCCGAGTGGCTGCACGGCTGCCTGACTGCGCCCAGCCTTGAAGACGCGATGGCCCAGCGCACGCAGCTGCAGCCCGGCGAGGTGATCTTCGTGGCCAGCGGTCATGCAGTCACGGCGCACAGCGTGAGCTTCTACGCCCCCGACAGCGAGCAGGCCGGCCTGCTGGCGCGCGCACAGGACATCGAGAACATCGACAACCAGCTCAAGGCGCAGGTGCTGATCAACGAACAGGCGCGTTCCAGCCTGATCCGCACCGAGGCCGCCTACACCGACGCTTCTCAGCGCTTGGTGAGTGCGCGGCGCGAAGCGGCCGAGTCGCGCAGCCGAGCACACGAGCTGCAGGTGGAAGCCCTGCGCCTCACCCAGCTGGCCGAACAGACCCGCGCGCGCAGCGAGCAAATTGCCGGTGATCTGGCCGAGGTGGACGCGCAGTTGGACGAGCTGCAGGAGCGCCGCGTGACCGCCGAGGCGCGCTTCGAAGAACTCGACATGCAACTGGCCGACAGCCAGGAACGCCACGCGCAGCTGGACGACACCGTGATTGCGGCCGAACGCTCGCTCAACCAGGCGCGGGAGCAACAGCGCTCGCTGGAGCGAAACGCGCAGGAAGCCACGTTTGCCTTGCGCAGCTTGCAGGCGCGCCAGGCCGAGCTGCAGCGCTCGCTGGAAACGGCCGCCACCCAGGAGAAGTCGCTCGCGGACGAGCAGCAACGCGCCGCCGACGAACTCGGCCGGCTGAACGACGCAGCCGCACAAGCCGGTTTGCAGGATGCGCTGGCCATGAAGCTGGAGCGTGAACAGGCCCTGGGCGCGCTGCGCAGCCAGTACGACGACCTCACCGCCAAGCTGCGCGCCAGTGACGAACGCCGCCTGCAACTGGAGCGCGAACTCGATCCGCTGCGCAACCGCATCACCGATTTCCAGCTCAAGGAACAGGCCGCGCGCCTGGGCGTGGAGCAGTACACGCAGATGCTCGAGGAAGCGCAGGCCGATCTGGCCGCCGTGGCGCAGAGCATCCTTGATACCAACGTGCGCCTGCCCGGCATGCAGGGCGAGATCGATCGCCTGCACCGCGAGATCCAGGCGCTGGGCGCCGTCAACCTGGCCGCGCTGGACGAACTCACCGCCGCGCGCGACCGCAAGACCTTCCACGATGCGCAGACGGCCGATCTCGTGGAGGCGATGAATACGCTGGAAGACGCGATCAAGAAGATCGACAACGAAACCCGCGAGCTGCTGGGCAGCACGTTCGAGACCGTCAACACGCACTTCGGCAAGATGTTCCCCGAGCTGTTCGGTGGCGGCAATGCGCGCCTGGTGATGACTGGCGAGGAAATCCTGGATGCCGGCGTTCAGGTGATGGCTCAGCCACCCGGCAAGAAAAACCAGACCATCCACCTGCTCTCTGGCGGCGAAAAGGCGCTCACCGCCATCGCGCTGGTGTTCGCCATCTTCCAGCTCAACCCCGCGCCGTTCTGTCTGCTGGACGAGGTGGACGCGCCCCTGGACGACGCCAACACCGAACGCTACGCCAAGCTGGTCACCCACATGTCCAAAGAGACGCAGTTCCTCTTCATCAGCCACAACAAGATCGCCATGGAAATGGCCGAACAATTGATCGGTGTGACCATGCAGGAACAAGGCGTCTCCCGCATCGTGGCGGTGGACATGGAATCGGCCGCCGGCATGCTCGAACCCACCTGAACAACAACACCATGAGCACTCTGCAAATCGGTCTGGCCATCATCGGGGGGCTCGTGCTGGCGGGCGTGGTGGCCTACAACGCCTGGGTCACCCGCAAGAGCGTGCCGCGCACGGCGCGAGAGCGCCCGGCCCACAGCCCCGACGAAGCCGCGGGCGACGAAACCCTGCCGTACTCGCCCGAAGACCTGACGGGGCATGAAATCCAGCGCATCGATCCGGTGCTGGGTGACATGCCGGGTGCGTCCATGCCGCCCGATCCCGCCGCCATTGCCGTCGCAGCGGCGGCGGTTCATGTGAACCCCTTGCTGCACCAGCCCGAGCGCAGGCCCAGCCTGGACGCCCTGATCGACGTGATCACGCCGCTGGTGCTGGATCACCAGGTCTCGGGCGACGCGCTGCTGGCCGCGCTGCCGGGCACACGCCGCGTCGGCAGCAAGCCGTTTGCGGTGGAGGGCCTGTGCGACGCCACTGGCGAATGGGAGACGCCGCGCCTGGGTCAGCGCTACCGGGCCCTGCAGGCCGGTGTGCAACTGGCCAACCGGGCCGGTGCGCTCAACGACATCGAATTTTCGGAGTTCGTGGTGAAGGCCCAGGCCTTTGCCGACGCGGTGGGTGCGGCACCCGAGTTTCCCGACATGCGCGCCGAGGTGGCCCGCGCCCGCGAGCTCGACGCCTTTGCCAGCGGGCACGACGCCCAACTCGGCTTCACCCTGCGCGCACGCCGCGCCGCCTGGAGCCCGGGCTATGTGGCGCAGCACGCCGCCAAACTCGGCTTTGTGGCGGGCGCCTTGCCCGGGCGCATGGTGCTCTCAGGCAGCGAGAGCGGGCAGGCGCCCATCCTGAGCCTGGCGTTCGACCCTCAGGCCGCCATGGCCGAAGACCCCGAACAAAGTGCGCTGCGCGAGGTGGCGCTGTCATTGGAGGTCACGCACGTGCCGCGCAGCGAACAGCCCTTTGTGCGCATGCGCCAGGCCGCCAAGGCGCTGGCCGAGGCCATGGACGGCGTGGTGACGGATGACGCCGGCCAGCCGCTGTCCAGCGACACCATGGACGGCATCGGCGCCGATCTCGAGAGCCTGTACGACGCGCTGGACAGCCGGGATCTGTCGGCCGGTTCTGCGCAGGCGCGGCGTCTGTTCTCTTGATCTGACTGCGATGACACCCGATCTTTTCGCTGCAGGGACTGGTCCTGCCGAGCGAGCCGCCGAGTTGCGGGCTCAACTCCACCACCACGCCCACCGCTACTACACCCTCGACGATCCGGAAATCCCCGACGCCGAATACGATCGGTTGTTCCGCGAACTGCAGGCCATCGAGGCCGCGCACCCCGATCTGCTGAGCAACGATTCACCCACCCAGCGAGTGGGCGGCCGCGTGCTGGATGCGTTCACGCCGGTGCGCCACCGCGTACCCATGCTCTCGATCAACACCGAGACCGATACCGAGCCCAGCGGCGCGCGCAATTTCGACACGCGCGTGCGGCGGGCCCTGGGCCTCACGGAGGCCGATCTGCCGGTGGACTACGTGGCCGAACTGAAGTTCGATGGACTGGCCATGAGTCTGCGTTATGTAGACGGGCTGCTTGTGTTGGCCGCCACACGCGGTGACGGCGAGGTGGGCGAGGATGTGACGAACAACATCCGCACCATTCGCAACATTCCACTGCGCCTGCCCGCCGATGCGCCACCCGTGCTCGAAGTGCGTGGCGAGGTCTACATGCGCCGCGCCGATTTTGAAGCGCTCAACGACCGGCAGCGCGCGAAGATCGCCGCCGGGGCCAAGGGCGAGAAGACCTTTGTCAACCCGCGCAATGCGGCCGCCGGTGCCGTGCGCCAGCACGACTCCGGCATCGCCGCGCAGCGTCCGCTGAGCTTCTTTGCCTACGGCCTGGGCGAGATCACACCGCCCGAACAAGGCGGTCCGGCATTTGCCACCCACCACGAGATGCTCATGCGTCTGAAAGCCTGGGGTTTTCCGGTGGCAGCGCAGACGTCGCTGGCCACCGGCGCAGACGAACTGGTGGCTTTCCACCAGCGCATCGGCGCCGAACGCGACCAGTTGCCCTTTGATATCGACGGCGTGGTCTACAAGGTCAACTCGCTGGTGCTGCAGCGTCAGCTGGGCTTCGTCACCCGCGAGCCGCGCTGGGCCGTGGCACACAAGTACCCGGCGCAAGAACAGCTCACCACCGTTCTCGCGATCGACGTGCAGGTCGGCCGCACCGGCAAGCTCACGCCCGTGGCCAAACTGGCGCCAGTGTTCGTGGGCGGTGTCACCGTGACCAACGCGACGCTGCACAACGAGGACGAAGCGCGCCGCAAGGACGTGCGCGTGGGCGACACGGTGATCGTGCGGCGTGCGGGAGACGTGATCCCCGAGGTGGTGTCCGTGCTGCTCGACAAGCGGGTGGGCCACCCCGAGCCGTTCACGTTGCCACGCCAATGCCCGGTGTGCGGCAGCGATGCCGTGCGCGAAGAAGGCGAGGTGGACTACCGCTGTTCTGGCGGGCTCTTCTGCGGCGCACAGCGCAAGCAGGCCCTGCTTCACTTTGCCCAGCGCCGCGCGGTGGAGATCGAAGGCCTGGGCGACAAGCTGGTGGAGCAGCTGGTGGACGCTGGCGTGGTCAAGACCCTGCCCGACCTGTACCGCCTGGGGCTTGTGTCCCTGCTGGCGCTGGACCGCATGGCCGAAAAATCCGCGCAGAACATCCTGGCTGCGCTGGAAAAATCCAAACGCACGACGCTGCCGCGTTTCATATTCGGTCTGGGCATCCGCCACGTGGGCGAAGCCACGGCCAAGGAGCTGGCGCGCCACTTCGGCCAGCTCGACCGCATCATGGATGCGAGCTTGGAAGCCCTCTCTGAAGTGAACGATGTGGGACCCGTGGTCGCGCAAAGCATCCGCACCTTCTTCGACCAGCCGCACAATCGCGAGGTGGTGGAGCAGTTGCGCGCCTGCGGTGTGACGTGGGAAGAGGGCGAACCCGCCGAGCGCGCACCCCAGCCACTGGCGGGCAAGACCTTCGTGCTCACCGGCACCTTCCCCACGCTCAAGCGCGAAGACGCCAAGGCCCTGCTGGAAGCCGCCGGCGCCAAGGTGGCCGGCTCGGTGAGCAAAAAGACCGACTACGTGGTGGCCGGCACTGATGCCGGCAGCAAGCTGGACAAGGCGAACGAGCTGGGTGTGACGGTGCTGGACGAAGCCGGCATGCTGGCCTTGCTGGATTCGTTCACTTGAACTTGTAGTGGTCCCGGTTGAGCACCGCCGCGATGGCGGTGACTTCTTCCGGGAACAGCTGCAGGTTCAACTGGGTGCTGCAGTTCTCCACCATGCCGCGCAGCAGGCCTGGTGTGTTGATACGGCCTTGCGGGCGGTAGATGGCGCTGCCGTCGCCGCCGACCTTGCTGGCATGGCATTGGGCGCACTTGTTCTCGGTGATGAGCCTGGTGCCCAGGGCCAGGTCGGCACCTTTGAAGATGTCGGCGCCCTGCGCCTGTGCCAGGGCGGGGGCGAACAGGATGAGTGCGAGCAGGGCGGTCTTCATGGGTTCTCCTCGGGTGGTCACGCGGGGTATCGCGATCAGCGAAACTAAACCCATCCTTGTCGCTTGTCCAACCCATGACCATTCACACCATCCTGAAAATGGGCGATCCGCGCCTGCTGCGCCACGCCCAGCCCGTCACCCGCTTCGACACGGCCGAGCTGCGTGAGCTGGTGGCCGATCTGCAGGACACCATGGTGGCTGCCAACGGTGCTGGTCTGGCCGCGCCGCAGATCGGCGTGGACCTGCAGGTGGTGCTGTTTGGCAGCGGCGCGCACAACCCGCGCTACCCCGACGCGCCGGTGGTGCCGCGCACCGTGTTGGTGAACCCCGTCATCACGCCGCTGGGCGACGAGGAGGAAGAGGGCTGGGAAGGTTGTCTCTCGGTGCCGGGAATGCGCGGCGTGGTGCCGCGCTGGCGCCGCATCCGCTACCAGGGCTTCGACGAACGGGGCCAGCCCATCGACCGTGAGGCCGAAGGTTTTCATGCGCGAGTTGTGCAGCACGAGTGCGACCACCTTTGGGGCAAGCTCTACCCCATGCGGGTGCGCGACTTCACGCGATTTGGCTTCACTGAAGTGCTGTTTCCGGGGCTGGACGCGGCCGAGGACGATTGAAACATTCCGTCGCGAAAATGAAATGATTTGAAATGTTCGGGCGGGCAAATCAACTAGAGTCATGCCCGGTAAAGCAACGAACAGGGATTCCCATTTCATGAAGCACATGCTTGCAGTAGCCGCGTGCGCCGTCTTGCTGAGCGCCTGCAGCGTGACCAAGCCACCCGCCGAACTGGCCGTGGACTTGCCGTCCACCTGGTACGCGCCACCCCTGGCCCACCAGGGCAGCACCCATGCACTCACCACCTGGTGGACCCGGTTCGACGACCCGGTGCTCACCGACTGGATTGCCCGTGCACAGGCGCAAAGCCCAAGCATCGCCACGGCCCGCGCGCAGGTGTTTGCTGCCCGCGCCACCCGCTACGGCGTGGAAGCGCAGAACGGGCCGCAGTTGAACGCGGTGGCCAACGCCACCCGCGGCATCACCGATCCCACCATTCCCCTGGGCACTTCGCTCAGCGCCGGCCTGCAGGCTTCGTGGGCCATCGGGCTCTGGGGGGAAAGCACCGCCCGCCTGGGCAGCGCGCTGGCACAACAGGACTCAGCCGGGGCGAGCTGGCACGAAGCGCGGGTGCTGGTGGCCTCCGAACTGGCGCAGCTCTACTTTTCGCAACGCCTGTGCCGTGAACAGCTCGCGGTGGCCCTGCGCGACCGCGACTCCCGCGCGGTCACCGCGCAAAACAACAGCACCTCCGAGCGCGCCGGCCTTACCGCACCCGCGGTGGCTGCGCTGGCGCGTGCAAGCGGCGCGGAGAGCGCAGCGCGTTACCGCCAGCAGGACGAGGTCTGCGAGCGGCAGGTGAAGTCGCTCACCGCGCTCACCGGCGTGCCCGAGCCCGAAGTGCGCCAGCGGCTGGCAGGTGCGCCGTCCCTGTTGTCGTCGGAACGCCTTGAAAACATGCTCACGGTGAACGCCGTACCGGCCGAGGTGATCCGCCAGCGACCCGATGTCTACCGTGCGCAGCGCGAACTGGTGGCCGCCAGCGAAGACGTGGGTGTGGCCAAGGCCGCGCTGTTGCCCAGCCTCTCGCTCTCCGGCAGCCTGCTGCGCAACCGGTTGTCTGGCGGCGGCACCACGGCCACATTCAACACCTGGGCCATCGGCCCGATCAGCCTGAGCCTGCCGCTGCTGGGGCGTGACAGCCTGCGCGCGAGCACCGACAGCGCACAGGCACGCTACGAAGCGGCGTCGGTGGCCTACGCCAGCACCCTGCGCCAGGCCGTGGCCGAGGTGGAGCAGGCGCTGGTGACGCTGGCCAGCCTGCGCGAGCGCGAGGCGTCCACCACCACAGCGGTGGCCGGCTACGAGCAGTCGCTCAAGGGCACCGAGGCGCGTTACCGCGTGGGCCTGGCCAACCTCAACGAGCTGGAGGAGGCGCGCCGCCTCAAGCTCAACGCCGACAGCAGCGCGGTGAGCCTTCAGCAAGAACGCATCAACGCCTGGATCCAGCTCTACGTCGCCCTGGGCGGCGGCTTCGATCCCGTGAACAACCCCAACGCACTCAAAGACCCCGCATGAACGCCACAACTTCCCCATCGCGCAAACGCTGGCTCTGGCTGGCCATCGCACTGGCCCTGGTGCTGCTGGTGGTTTTCTGGGTGTTCATCAAGAAACCCGCAGCACCCGAGGTTGACACCGCCGCCGCCGAACCCAAACCTTCACTCACGGTGACGGTGGCGCAGCCCGAGCGCAGCAGCTTGCCGATCCGCCTGCAGGCCAACGGCAACATCACCGCCTGGCAGGAGGCCAGCGTGGGCGCCGAGCTCAACGGACTGCGGCTGGCCTCGGTGAACGTGAACGTGGGTGACGTGGTGCGCAAAGGCCAGGTGCTGGCCGAGTTCGCGCGCGAAACCACGCAGGCCGACAGCCTGCAGAGCCGCGCCAGCCTGATGCAGGCCGAGGCCAGTTTCGAAAACGCCAAGGCCGACGCTGACCGCGCGCGTTCCATTCAGGACAGTGGCGCGCTCTCGGCTTCGCAGGTGGCGCAGTACCTCACGCAAGAGAAAGTGGCGCGGGCGCAGTTGGAAGCCGCCAAGGCGGTGCTGAGCGCCACCGAGATTCGTCTGGGCAACACCAAGGTGCTCGCACCCGACGATGGCGTGATTTCGGCGCGTGGCGCCACCGTGGGCGCGGTGGTGAGCGCGGGGCAGGAGCTGTTCCGCCTGGTGCGCCAGAGCCGCATGGAATGGCGCGGCGAGGTCACGCCCAGCGAGGTGGGGCGCGTGCGCAAGGGCCAGGAGGTGAAGGTCACGGCGGCCAGCGGGCTGGAGATCACCGGCCGGGTGCGTGCGGTTGCCCCGAGCGCCGATCCACAGACACGCAACATCCTGGTGTTTGTGGACCTGCCTCGCAACGACGAGCTGAAGGCCGGCACCTTTGCCAAGGGCTTCTTCGAGCTGGGGCAGAGCGACGCGCTCACGGTGCCCAGCGAATCCATCGTGGTGCGCGACGGCAGCAACTATGTGTTCGTGATCGACCCGCAGAACAAGGCCAGCCAGCGCAAGGTGCAAACCGGGCGGCGCGTGGGCGAACGGGTCGAGGTGCTCGACGGCGTCAAGGTCGACGAGGCGGTGGCGGTGCAAGGCGCGGGTTTCCTGAACGAAGCCGATCTCGTCAAAGTGGTGAAGTGAGGACCGGGCCATGAACGTTTCAGCCTGGTCCATCAAGAATCCCATCCCGGCATCGATGCTGTTCTTCATGCTGACGCTGGCGGGCCTGTTCTCGTTCAGCCAGATGAAGGTGCAGAACTTCCCCGACCTGGACGTGCCCAACATCACGGTCAGCGCCAGCCTGCCGGGCGCCGCGCCCAACCAGCTTGAAAACGACGTGGCACGCGTGATCGAGAACAGCCTGGCTTCGTTGCAGGGCATCAAGCACATCACCACCAAGGTGCAGGACGGCGCGGTCACCATCACGACCGAATTCCGCATCGAGAAGAACACGCAGGAAGCGCTGGACGATGTGCGCTCGGCCGTGGCCAAGGTGCGCGGTGAGCTGCCCGCCGATCTGCGCGAGCCCATCATCAACAAGGTGGAGCTCGCGGGTGGTGCGGTGCTGGCCTACACCGTGTCGTCGGACAAGATGGACGCGGAAGCGATCTCCTGGTTCGTCGAGAACGACATTTCCAAGCTGCTGCTCTCGGTGCGCGGCGTGGGCGCGATCAACCGTGTGGGCGGCGTGGACCGTGAGGTGCAGGTGTTGCTGGACCCGCTGAAACTGCAGGCGCTGGGGGCCAGCGCGGCCGACGTGTCGCGGCAGCTGGCCAAGGTGCAGATCGAGAGTGCCGGTGGCCGTGTCGATCTGGGCGGCAGCCAGCAGCCGCTGCGCACGCTGTCTTCGCTCCAGTCGGCAGAAGAGTTGTCCCGGCTGGAGTTGGCGCTTTCCGATGGCCGCCGGGTTCGCCTGGACCAGATCGCGGAGATCAAGGACACGGTGGCCGAACCCACGGCCGCGGCGTTCCTGAATGGAAAGCCGGTGGTGGGCTTTGAAGTGGCGCGCAGCCGCGGCGCCAGCGAAATCGAGGTGGGCAACGGTGTGCGCGAAAAGCTCACAGAGCTGCGCGCCGCGCGGCCCGATCTGAGCATCACCGAGTCGTTCGACTTCGTCACGCCGGTGCAGGAAGAGTTCGACGGTTCGATGATCCTGCTGTACGAAGGCGCGATTCTGGCCGTGCTGGTGGTGTGGCTCTTCCTGCGCGATTTCCGCGCAACGGTGGTTTCGGCGGTGGCGCTGCCGCTCTCGGCCATCCCGGCCTTCATCGGCATGCACTACATGGGGTTCACCATCAACGTGGTGACGCTGCTGGCCATGTCGCTGGTGATCGGTATTCTGGTGGACGACGCGATCGTGGAGGTGGAGAACATCGTGCGCCACATGCGCATGGGCAAGACGCCGTACCAGGCGTCCATGGAGGCCGCCGACGAGATTGGCCTGGCCGTGATCGCCACCACCTTCGCGCTGATCGCGGTGTTCCTGCCCACGGCCTTCATGTCGGGCATTCCCGGCAAGTTTTTCAAACAGTTCGGCTGGACGGCATCGTTCGCGGTGTTCGCCTCGCTGGTGGTGGCGCGCGCGCTCACGCCCATGATGGCGGCCTACCTCTTGAAGCCGGTGGTGATGGCCAAGGACATGCCGCGCTGGGCGCGCAGCAACCGCGTGACCGGCGCCTTCTGGAAGTGGATGACCAACCAGGACGAACCGGCCTGGCTCAACACCTACCAAGGCTGGGCGGCGTGGTGCATCCGCCACCGCTGGATCACCATGATCGGCGCTGGGGTTTTCTTTGTCGGCTCGCTGATGCTGATTCCGCTGCTGCCGCAAGGCTTCATTCCGCCCGACGACAACTCCCAGACCCAAGTCTATATTGAACTGCCACCGGGCTCCACGCTGCAGCAGACCGTGGCCAGCGCCGAACGCGCCCGCCTGCTGGTGATGGAGGTGCCGCACGTGAAGTCGGTCTACACCACCATCGGCTCCGGCTCGGCCGGCTCCGACCCGTTTGCGCCGCAAGGCACGGCCGAGTCGCGCAAGGCCGCGCTCACCATCCAGCTTGACGCGCGCGGCACGCGCCCGCGCAAGCAGATCATCGAAAACCAGATGCGCGCGGCCATGTCCAACCTGCCGGGCGTGCGCAGCAAGGTGGGCCTGGGCGGTTCGGGTGAAAAGTACATCCTGACGCTCACCGGTAACGACGCCGCTGCGCTCACCACGGCGGCTACCGCGATCGAACGCGACCTGCGCACCATTGCCGGCGTTGGGAGCGTGCAGTCCACCGCGTCGCTGGTGCGCACCGAGATCAGCGTCACGCCCGACCTGGCACGAGCGGCCGAGATGGGTGTCACCAGCAGCGCGATTGCCGAGACCTTGCGCATTGCCACGGTGGGCGACTACGACACGGCACTCCCCAAGATGAACCTGCCGCAGCGGCAGATTCCCATCGTGGTGAAGCTCGATGCCGAAGCCCGCGGCGACCTGGACCTGCTGGCCCGGCTGGCGGTGCCGGGCAGCAAGGGCCCGGTGATGCTGGGGCAGGTGGCCACGCTGAGTTTTGGCGGCGGCCCGGCGGTGATCGACCGCTACGACCGCGCGCGCAACATCAACTTCGAGGTGGAGCTGGCCGGCATTGCGCTGGGTGACATGAAGAACGCGGTGGAGAAGTTGCCCAGCCTGCGCAACCTGCCGCCCGGCGTGTCGGTGCTGGAGATCGGCGACGCCGAGGTGCAGGGCGAGCTGTTCGCCAGCTTCGGCCTGGCCATGTTGACGGGTGTGCTGTGCATCTACATCGTGCTGGTGTTGCTGTTCAAGGCCTTCCTCCACCCCATCACCATCCTGGCGGCGCTGCCGCTGTCGCTGGGCGGCGCGTTTGTGGCGCTGCTGCTGGCGGACAAGAGTTTTTCCATGCCTTCGTTGATCGGTCTGATCATGCTGATGGGGGTGGCCACGAAGAATTCGATCCTGCTGGTGGAGTACGCGATCGAGGCGCGGCGCGAGCACGGCATGAACCGGCTGGACGCGATCCTGGACGCCTGCCACAAGCGCGCTCGGCCGATCGTGATGACGACCATTGCCATGGGCGCGGGCATGTTGCCGATTGCGATTGGCTGGGGTGCGGCCGACAGCAGTTTCCGTTCACCGATGGCGGTGGCGGTGATCGGCGGCTTGATCACGTCGACCTTCCTGAGCCTGCTGGTGATTCCGGCGGTGTTCACGCTGGTGGACGATGTGTCGATCTGGTTCGGGTCGCTGTTTGGGCGCAAACCTTCAAGTGTCGAGACTGTGGAAACCGTTCGCGCTTAGGGGTTGGCGGGCTCGTGAGCGCACGGCGCTCTGCTCCGCGAATGTCCCCCGGCGGCTGGTGCCGCCTCCTCCTTGACTTCGCTGCGCAGAGCGCCATGGGCTCACGCGCCTGAAGTGATGTTGGAGCGATCCTCGACGAGTGCAACGAGGTCATCGGCGGCCATGGGGCATGGCGCAGCGAAGTCAAGGAGGAGGGGCTGAAGGCCCCGGGGGACATTCGCGGAGCCGTGCCCCGTGGCCGTCGATGACCGGAGCAGCCGGAGAGACCAAAAAACAAAGCCGGAGAAAAACCTCAGCCCTCCAAAGTCTCCAGCAACTCCGTCTCGATCTCGATCTGCCGCTTGTTCATCTGCAACTGCGCGCCACAGATCAGGAAGGTGTCTTCCACTCGCTCACCCAGCGTGGTGATCTTGGCCAGTTGCACGTTGATGTCGTAGCGCGCCAGCACCCGCGAGATGCCGTAAAGAAGACCGGCGCGGTCGCTGGCCGAGACCGACAGCAACCAGCGCTGGGCCTTTTCGTCGGGCCGCAAATCCACGCGGGGTGTGACGGGGAAGCTCTTCACCCGGCGCGACAGCCGGCCCTTCATCGGTGGCGGCAGTGGACCGCACTCGTCGATGGTCTGCGCCAGATTGTTCTCCACCATGGCGATCAACTCGCGGTAATGGTCGGACAGCGAAGGCGCCACCACCTGGAAAGTGTCGAGCGCGTGCCCGGTGAGCGTGGTGTGCACGCGGGCATCGAGGATGCTGAAGTTCGAGCTGTCGAAGTAGCCGCAGATGCGGGCAAACAAATCGTTCTGGTCGGGCGCGTACACCAGCACCTGCAGCCCTTCACCCTCGGGCGAGAGGCGGGCGCGCACGATGCAGCGATCAGGTACCGCCTCGACAGGAGCCACCTTGCCCGCAGCCTTGGTGGCGGTCTGGGCAATCTGGCGGGTGAGCACGCGGGTGTGCCATGCAATCTCGTCGGCCTGGTGGCGCATGAAGTAACTCACATCCAGCGTGTCCCAGAGCGCCTTGTGGGCCATGTGCGGCAGCGCGTGCAGCGCCAGCATGGACAGCGCCTCGCGCTTGCGGGCTTCGATCACCGCGCCCGGGTCGGGCGCACGGCCGCCGAGCGCGCGCAGGGTGTAGCGGTACAGGTCTTCCAGCAGCTTGCCCTTCCAAGCATTCCACACCTTGGGGCTGGTCCCGCGGATGTCGGCCACTGTGAGCAGGTACAGCGCGGTGAGATACCGCTCGTTGCCCACGCGCTTGGCGAACGCGGCGATCACATCTGGGTCGCTCAGGTCTTCCTTCTGCGCCATGCGGCTCATGGTCAGGTGCTCGGAGACCAGGAACTCGATCAGCTTGCTGTCTTCGCGCTCGATGCCGTGCTGGCGGCAGAAAGTGCGCACGTCCCTGGCACCCAGGTCGGAGTGGTCGCCGCCGCGCCCCTTGGCGATATCGTGAAAGATCGCTGCGATGTAGAAGATCCAGGGCTTGTCCCAGCCCGCCGCCAGTTGGGAGCAGAACGGGTATTCGTGCGAGTGCTCGGCAATGAAGAAGCGGCGCACGTTGCGCAGCACCATGAGGATGTGCTGATCCACCGTGTAGACGTGGAACAGGTCGTGCTGCATCTGACCCACGATGTGGCGGAACACCCATAGGTAACGCCCGAGCACCGAGGTCTCGTTCATCATGCGCAGCGCGTGCGTGATGCCCTCGGGCTCTTGCAGGATCTGCAGGAACTGGGCCCGGTTGACCGGGTCGGCGCGGAACTTCGCGTTCATGACCGGGCGGGCGTTGTAGAGCGCACGCAGCGTGCGGGCCGAGAAGCCCTTGATACCCACCGTGGTCTGGTAGATGTGAAACGTCTCCAGGATCGCCTGGGGTTGCTGCACGTACAGGTCGTCGCTGGCCACCTCGAGCATGCCGCCCTTGTCGAAAAAGCGGGCGTTCAGCGGCCGCAGGCGGTCCACACCGGCCATGTCGTCCTGCAGGCGTTCCTGGATGTTGAGCAACAGAATCTGGTTGAGCTGCGTGACCGCCTTGGCGGCCCAGTAGTAGCGCTTCATGAGCGCTTCGCTGGCGCGGCGCGTGCCTTTTGCCGTGGGGGCCACATGCGGCGCGCCGGGCGGCCCGGCGGTGATCACGGCGGGCACCTGCGCCTTGAAGCCGAACGATTCAGCCACCGCGGTCTGCAGGTCGAACACCAGGCGGTCTTCGCGCCGGTTGGCCAGCAGGTGCAGGCGTGCGCGGATCAGGCTGAGCAGGGCTTCGTTGGCCTTGATCTGGCGCGCTTCCAGCGGCGTGGCCAGGCCTTTGCGGGCCAGTTCGTCCCAGCTGCGCCCCAGGCCCGCGGCCTTGGACACCCACAAAATGATCTGCAGGTCGCGCAGCCCGCCAGGCGACTCCTTGCAGTTGGGCTCCAGCGAATACGGTGTGTTTTCGTACTTGGTGTGGCGCTGGCGCATTTCCAGCGTCTTGGCCACGAAGAAGGCCTTGGGGTCCATGGCTTCGCCGAGCTGCGTCACCAGGCGGTTGAAGGCGTTCTTGCTGCCACAGATCAGCCGGCTTTCCAGCATCGAGGTCTGTACCGTCACGTCTTTGGCCGCCTCGCTCACGCAGTGGGCCACCGAACGCACGCTGGAGCCAATCTCCAGCCCCAGGTCCCAGCAGGCACCAATGAAGCCCTCGAGCTGCCTCTTGAGTTCGGCGTCTTCTTCGGGTTGCGCGCCGTCGGGCATCAGCACCAGCACGTCCACATCCGAATGAGGAAACAGCTCGCCACGTCCATAACCCCCCACGGCGATGAGCGCAAAACCACTGCCGAACCCGGCACGGCTCCAGAGCTCACGCAGGGTCTGGTCGGTCAGCCGCGACAACTGCTGCAAGGCCTGGCGCACGCCCCGGGTGGACGCTCCCTGGTCGCGCAGCAGCGCAAACAGGGCGGTCTTGTCGTCCCGGTACCTCTGGCGCAGCGCACCGACGTCGCCCACTGGCGCCAATGGGGCGTCCATGGCCTCAGGCGGCCACAGCGGCGGCGGGTGTCGCGAAGGCCGGCGGCGCCAGGCTGCCTGCCGACAGGGTGAGGACTTCATAGCCCGTCTCGGTGACCAGAACGGTGTGCTCCCACTGAGCCGAGAGCGAGCGGTCGCGCGTGACGATGGTCCAGCCGTCACCAGCTTCCTTGATGTCGCGCTTGCCCGCGTTGATCATGGGCTCGATGGTGAAGGTCATGCCGGGCTTGAGTTCCTCGAGCGTGCCCGGGCGGCCGTAGTTCAGCACCTGCGGGTCTTCGTGGAACTTCTGCCCGATGCCGTGGCCGCAGAACTCGCGCACCACCGAAAAGCCGTTGCCTTCGGCAAAGGTCTGGATGGCGTGGCCGATGTCGCCCAGGCGGATGCCGGGCTTGACCATCACGATGCCCTTCCACATGGCCTCATAGGTCACCTGGGTGAGTCGGCGTGCCTGCACCGAACAGGCGGCTTCGCCACCGATCATGTACATGCGGCTGTTGTCGCCGAACCAGCCGTTCTTGATGACGGTCACGTCCACGTTGAGGATGTCGCCCTTTTTCAGCGGCTTCTCGTTGGGAATGCCGTGGCACACCACGTGGTTGATGGAGGTGCACAGGTGGCCGGGGTAGGGCGGGTAACCGCTGGGCTGGTAACCGATGGTGGCCGAGACCGTGCCCTGCTGTTTCATGAACTCGGCCGCCAGGCGGTCGATTTCGAGGGTGGTCACGCCGGGCTGGATCAGCGGAGTGAGGTAGTCCAGCACTTCGGAGGCCAGGCGGCAAGCCACCCGCATGCCTTCAATGCCCGCTTCGTCTTTGTAGGTGATGCTCATGGTGGTTGATTATCCCACCGGGCCCTGCGGCGCAGGGTATCGGCGCCGATGACTGGGTGGACCACGCGGGTAAAATCGCTGCTTCGCCCATCCCCCGGGTCTACGCACCTCAGGCTCCCAACGTGTCCCTGCACCTGCGCACTTTCGATGGCGGCAATGCCATCAGCGACTTCAAAGTCCAGCAACTCCTGCCCCGCCTGGCAGTCCTCTCCGACAAGATCACCGGCCTCTCGGCCCGCTTCGTGCACTTCGCCGCCTTCGACGCCGATCCTGACGCGGAGACCGTGGCGCGTGTGGGCGAGCTGCTGACTTACGGCGAGCCCGCCTCCGAGGCGCACGTGAAGCTCGAAGCCGCTGGCGCACCAGCCCTGTTGGTGATGCCGCGTCTGGGCACCGTCTCGCCCTGGGCGTCCAAGGCCACCGACATTGCCCACAACTGCGGCCTGGCGTTGCACCGGGTGGAGCGGCTGGTTGAATTCCGCCTGCAGCTCAAGAGCGGCCTGCTGGGCAAGGCCAGCCTGTCGACTGGGCAGCTGCGTGCCGTGGCCGACCTGCTGCACGACCGCATGACCGAAAACGTCTCGCTCGACCGCACGCAGGCCCAGGCCCTGTTCACCGAGCTCCACGCCGCTCCCATGGAGCAGGTGGATGTGCTTGGCGGCGGTCGTCGTGCGCTGGAGCGGGCCAACACCGACTGGGGCCTGGCCCTGGCCGATGACGAAATCGACTACCTCGTGACCGCCTTCACGGGCCTGAAGCGCAACCCCACCGACGTGGAGTTGATGATGTTCGCGCAGGCCAACAGCGAGCACTGCCGCCACAAGATCTTCAACGCGCAGTTCACCATTGACGGCGTGGCGCAGGACAAAAGCCTGTTCGGCATGATCCGCCACACCCACCAGCTGGCACCCCGGCACACCGTGGTGGCGTACTCCGACAACGCCTCCATCATGGAAGGCAGTGTGGTTGAACGCTTCGTGGCGCGCGCAGGCGTGGGTGCGTCCCCGGCCTATGTGGCCGAGACAGCAACCCACCACGTGCTGATGAAGGTGGAAACCCACAACCACCCGACTGCGATTTCACCGTTTCCCGGCGCCTCAACAGGAGCGGGCGGCGAGATCCGCGACGAGGGCGCGACCGGCCGCGGCTCCAAGCCCAAGGCGGGCCTCACCGGCTTCACCGTCGGCAAACTCTGGGGCGGCCTTTCCGACCAGCCGGGCGGCAAGCCCGAACACATCGCCAGCCCGCTGCAGATCATGACCGAGGGGCCACTGGGCGGCGCGGCCTTCAACAACGAATTCGGCCGGCCCAACCTGCTGGGCTACTTCCGCGAATACGAATTGCAGGTCGACGGCGTGCAGCGCGGTTACCACAAGCCCATCATGATCGCCGGCGGTGTGGGCGTGATCGACGCCACCCAGACGCAAAAAATCGAGTTCCCAGCCGGCTCGCTGCTGATCCAGCTCGGTGGCCCGGGCATGAAGATCGGCATGGGCGGCAGCGCGGCGAGCTCCATGGCCAGCGGCACCAACGCCGCCTCGCTCGACTTCGACTCCGTGCAGCGCGGCAACCCCGAAATCGAGCGCCGCGCGCAGGAGGTCATCAACCACTGCTGGCAGCAGGGCGCGAACAACCCCATCCTGGCGATCCACGACGTGGGTGCGGGTGGCCTCTCCAACGCCTTCCCCGAGCTGACCAACGATGCTGGGCGCGGTGCGCGCTTTGATCTGCGCGCCGTGCCGCTGGAAGAGAGCGGCCTGGCGCCCAAGGAAATCTGGTGCAACGAAAGCCAGGAGCGCTACGTGCTGGCCATCGCCCCCGGATCGCTGGAGGTCTTCAAGGCCTTCTGCGAGCGCGAGCGCTGCCCGTTTGCGGTGGTGGGCATAGCAACGGACGAGCGTCAACTGGTTCTGGGTGACGTGAATTTGCCCCTTCCCCCGCTGGGGGAAGGCGGGGATGGGGGCTCGCGTGCCGACCAGACCACTTCAAACGTGCCCCCACCCCAACCCTCCCCCAGCGAGGGAGTGAGCCAAGACGCTGTCAACATGCCCATGAACGTGCTGCTGGGCAAGCCGCCCAAGATGCACCGCGACGTGAAGACCGTGTCGCGCACACCCATGCCGCTCGACCTCACCGGCGTGGACCTGCAGAAGGCCGTGATCGATGTGCTGAGCCACCCCACCGTGGCATCCAAGCGCTTCCTCATCACCATCGGCGACCGCACCGTGGGCGGCCTCTCGCACCGCGACCAGATGGTCGGCCCCTGGCAGGTGCCGGTGGCCGACTGCGCCGTGACCCTGGCCGATTTCAAGGGCTTCGCGGGCGAGGCCATGAGCATGGGCGAGCGCACGCCGCTGGCTTCGTTGGATGCTGCCGCATCGGGCCGCATGGCGGTGGCCGAAGCCATCACCAACCTGCTGGCCGCACCCATTGAACTGCCGCGCGTGAAGCTCTCCGCCAACTGGATGGCCGCCTGCGGCGAACCAGGCGAAGACGCCGCGCTGTACGAGACGGTGAAAGCCGTGGGCATGGAACTCTGCCCGGCGCTGGGCATTTCCATTCCTGTGGGCAAGGACAGCCTGTCGATGCGCACGCAGTGGAAAGAGGGCGGTGACACGAAGAAGGTGACTTCACCCGTCAGCCTGATCGTGAGCGCCTTCGCCACGCTGGCCGATGTGCGCGGCACGCTCACGCCGCAGCTCGACAACACCCTGGAAGACACCACGCTGGTGCTGATCGACCTGGGCAAAGGCCGCCACCGCATGGGTGGCAGCGTGCTGGCTCAGGTGTTGGGGCAGGGCGGTGGCGAAGCGCCTGATCTGGACGAGGCGCAAGACCTCATCAGCCTTGTCAACGCGGTGAACGCCCTGCGCGCCGAGGGCAAGATCCTGGGTTACCACGACCGCAGCGACGGTGGACTGCTGGCCGCTGCGGCCGAGATGGCCTTTGCCGGTCATGTGGGCGTGGCCCTCAATGTGGACCTGCTGGTCACCGAAGGCGACGGCATCAGCGACAGCCGCGCCGAGGTGGGCGACGCCAAGAACTGGGCCGGTCAGGTGAGCGCGCGGCGCGAGGAACTCACGCTCAAGGCGCTGTTCAGCGAAGAGCTGGGCGTGCTGCTGCAGGTGAAAACCGAAGACCGCAACGCGGTGATGCAGACCCTGCGCGAACATGGTCTGAGCAAACACAGCCACTTCGTGGGCAAGACCCGCCCGGCCAGTTCGGCCATGGACGCCGGCAAAGGCCAGCTGCAGGTGTGGCGCGACGCCAAGGCCGTGTTCTCGGCCAGCCTGTTTGACCTGCACCAGGTCTGGGACAGCGTGAGCTGGAAGATCAACCAGCAACGCGACAACCCGGTCTGCGCCGATGCCGAGCACGCGGCGGCTGGACGCCCGGAAGACCCTGGCTTGCATGTCTTCCTCCCTCTCCCCTTGGGAGAGGGCAGGGGTGAGGGCCTCCCCGCACCCGCGTTGAAGCTCACCCGCCCCAAGGTCGCCATCCTGCGCGAGCAGGGCGTGAACTCGCATGTGGAGATGGCCTACGCCTTTACCCAGGCCGGCTTCGAGGCCTTCGACGTGCACATGACCGACCTGCAGACCGGCCGCGCGAAGCTGGCCGACTTCCAGGGCGTGGTCGCCTGCGGCGGCTTCAGCTATGGCGACACGCTGGGCGCGGGCATCGGCTGGGCGCGCAGCATCACCTTCAACCCGGCGCTGTCCGACCAGTTCAAGGCCTTCTTCGCCCGCACCGACACCTTCGGCCTGGGCGTGTGCAACGGCTGCCAGATGTTTGCCGAGCTGGCCGACATCATCCCCGGCGCCCAGGCCTGGCCACGTTTCACCACCAACCTGAGCGAACGCTTCGAGGCGCGCCTGTCGATGGTGGAGGTGCTGGAGTCACCGAGCCTGTTTCTGCAAGGCATGGCGGGCAGTCGCCTGCCGATCGCGGTGGCCCACGGCGAGGGTTACGCCAACTTCCACCACCGGGGCAATGCGTCCAAGGTCATCGCTGCGATGCGCTTCACTGACAACAACGGCGCGGCCACCGAAGCCTACCCGTACAACCCCAACGGCAGTCCGGGTGGCCTTACCGCCGTGACGACCGCTGATGGCCGCTTCACGGCCATGATGCCGCACCCCGAGCGCGTGTTCCGCAACATCCAGATGAGCTGGACCGACCAGGACCCCGCTGCCCACAGCGCCTGGATGCGCTTGTGGCACAACGCGCGAAAGTGGGTCGCGTGAACACGCCCCGCACCGCTTTCCGCGCCTGACCCCTCAACCCCCGAAAGAACCCATGGCCGGAAGCAGCTTGCTCTTGTTGATCGACGATATCGCCACCATCCTCGACGATGTGGCGTTGATGACCAAGGTTGCAGCCCGCCAGGGTATGGCAGCGGCCGACGACGTGGCCGCCATGACCCAGCTGGCCGCCAAGAAAACCGCGGGTGTGCTGGGCGACGACCTCGCGCTCAACGCACAGCAGGTGACTGGCGTGAAGGCCGACCGCGAGTTGCCGGTGGTCTGGGCAGTGGCCAAGGGCTCGCTGATCAACAAGGCCATCCTGGTGCCGGCGGCACTGCTTATCAGCGTGGTGGCACCCTGGGCGATCACGCCACTGTTGATGCTGGGCGGCTTGTTCCTGTGCTACGAGGGTGTGGAGAAACTCGTGCATGCGTTTGGTGCGCACAAGGCCGAAACCGAGGTCGAACACGCCAAGCGGCTGGAAGCCGTGGCTGACGAGAACGTGGACCTCGTGGCTTTTGAGAAGGAGAAGATCAAGGGCGCCGTGCGCACCGACTTCATCCTCTCGGCCGAGATCATCGTGATCAGCCTGGGCACGGTGGCTGCGGCCAGCATGGGCCAGCGTGTGGCCGTGCTGGTGGGCATCTCCTTGCTCATGACGGTGGGGGTCTACGGGTTGGTGGCCGGCATCGTGAAGCTCGACGACCTGGGCCTCTACCTCAACCGCCAGGTTGCGGATTGGAAGCGGGCGATCGGCCGCGGCATTCTGGCGGCTGCGCCCTGGCTCATGAAGACACTGTCGGTGGTGGGCACCGCCGCCATGTTCCTCGTGGGTGGCGGCATCCTGGTGCACGGCGTGCCAGCGGTGGGCCATGGCATAGAGGCGTTTGCTGCAGGGCTGGGCTGGGTCGCACCCGTGGTGACCAGCCTGGCTGGTGCACTGGTGGGTGTGGTGGCGGGCGCGGTGGTGCTGCTGGCGGTGGGCTTCATCAGCCGTTTGCGTGGCACCAGGACCGCACCGGTCTGAGGGGCGTTGTCGTGCGGCGGCTTGACCTGCGTCAAGGTGCCGCGACGGGCTCTGACTAGACTGGCTCCAGTCCCCGGGAACTGCCCGGCGGTTGCAAGGAGACAGCATGAACACCCCGGCAGAACCGTCCAACAGCGCAGCAGCGCCACTGACGACCTTCACCGATTGCCACGTCGGCATCCTCAAACGCCTGCAGTCGCTCGACACATTGCCTGCCTTGCTGGAACCCGCCGCGCAGGCGCGCCAGATCGCATCGGACTCGCTGGCGTTCTTCCGCGAAGCGATCTTTGAACACCACCTCGACGAAGAGCGCGATCTGTTTCCGGCGGTGCTCGCCAGCGCCCAGCCCGGCGCCGAGCGCGACCGCGTGCGGGCCATGACCGAGCGGTTGACCCATGAACACCGCGCCATCGAGACGCTGTGGAAAGGCCTGGAGAAGGCCCTCAAGCGCATCGGCAAAGGGCAGGATACCGACCTCGACGTGGACGATCTGCACCAGCTCGTGGCTGCGTATGCGGCGCACGCGGGCTTTGAGGAGGCGGAGTTCCTGCCCCTGTCCGAAACCATCCTGGGCCGCAACAGCAACCACATGGCCGCACTCGGCCTGTCGTTGCACATGCGCCGCGTCCCGCAGCCGAACGCCTACATCTGACGGCACTGCGCCCTCAGGGCAGAATCCGGTGGCGCCCAACAACCGCACCGGAGACAAGCCTTGACCGCAGCCACCGACTCGACGCAGAAAACTTCCATCGTGCTCGTGCACGGTTCCTGGCACGGCGCCTGGTGCTGGAGCCGGGTGCTGCCGCAGCTGCGCAGTGCCGGAGTCGACAGCCACGCCGTCACCTTGACCGGGGTGGGCGAACGCGCTCACCTGATGGCTCCAACGATCGACCTGCACACCCACATCCAGGACGTCATCGGCGTGATCGAGGCCGAGGAGTTGCAGCGTGTGGTGCTGGTGGGCCACAGCTACGCAGGCATGGTGATCACCGGCGTCGCCGATCGGCTGCAGGCACAACAGCCCGGGCTGCTTGCTCACCTGGTGTACCTGGATGCTGCGCTGCCGTACCCCGGGGACAGTTGGAGCAGCCACCACTCAATGGAAACCAAACAGGCCCGGATCGCGGCAGCCGAATCCACCGCGGGCTTGAGCTTTCCGCCGCCCGATGCCGCCTTGTTCGGCCTGAGCGGCGCCGACCGCGACTGGGTCAACCGGCGCCAGACTCCCCAACCTTTTCGCCTGTACCAGCAAGCCCTGGATTTCGACGCCGAACGGGTGGCTGCAGTGCCGCGCACCTTCATCGACTGCACCCAGCCCGCGCTGACCACCATCGCGCCGTCGCGGCTGCGGGTGCGCAGCGAGCCTGGCTGGAACGTGGTGGAAATGGCCACCGGCCACGACCCGATGGTGAGCGAGCCCACAGCCCTCAGCGAGATCTTGCTGGACATCCACCGCCAGGCCTGTGCCTGACATCCCCATGACTGTGCCCATGATGCAACGCCTGGACCGCATCGACCTGCTGCGCGCAGCCGCCATGCTGTGGATGACGGCGTACCACTTCTGTTTTGACCTGAATTTTTTCGGCCTCATCCGGGAAGACTTCTACCGTGACCCGTTCTGGACCTGGCAGCGCACCGCCATCGTGAGCCTGTTCCTGTTCACCGCCGGACTGTCGCAGGCTGTGGCGGTGCACCAGGGGCAGACCTGGGCGCGCTTCCAGCGCCGCTGGCTGCAGGTGGCCGGTGCAGCGCTGCTGGTGACTGCCGGATCACTCCTGGTCTTTCCCCAGAGCTTCATCTACTTCGGTGTGCTGCACGGTATCGCCGTGATGCTGGTCGTGGTGCGCCTGACTGCGGGGTGGGGCGCGTGGCTTTGGCTGCTGGGCGCGCTGGCCGTTGGACTCACATTCGTGGCGCCGGCCTTGATCCAGACGCTCCCTGCGCTGGAGGTGCTCAACACGCCCTGGCTCAACTGGCTGGGCCTGATCAGCCGCAAGCCTGTGACCGAGGACTACGTGCCCTTGTTGCCCTGGCTGGGCGTGATGTGGTGGGGTGTGGCCGCCGGGCGCTGGGCGCTTCACGAGCGGCCGCAGTGGCTGGGCAGCGCTGCGCCTGCCAGGGGTGGGCGCAAGGCGCTGGTGTGGATGGGGCGCTGGAGCTTGAGCTACTACCTGCTGCATCAGCCGGTGCTGATGGCGCTGATCTGGCTGGGCTTGCAGGTGTTCTGAAACGAAAAAAAGCGCGGAGGTCCGCGCTTCTTTCGTGAGGCATGAGACCCGTTATTCGATCTTGGCCTTCTCGCGCAAGCCCTTCTGGAACTCCGTGAGCTTTTGCTGCTGCATCTGCTGCGCGATTTGCGGTTTGATGTCTTCCATCTTGGGCAGCTCGGCCTGGCGGACGTCGTCCACGCGGATGATGTGCCAGCCGAACTGGGTCTTCACCGGCACCTGGGTGGTCTGGCCCTTTTCGAGCTTGACCATGGCTTCGGAGAACTCGGGCACGTAGCTGGCGGCCGCCGCCCAGTCCAGGTCACCCCCGTTGGCGCCGGAGCCCGGGTCCTTGGACTGCTTCTTGGCGATGTCTTCGAACTTGCCCTTGCCTTTGAGCGAGGCAATGATGGCTTTGGCTTCTTCTTCTTTTTCCACCAGGATGTGGCGGGCGCGGTATTCCTTGCCGCCGTTGGCTGCGACGAACTTGTCGTACTCGGCCTTGATGTCGGCGTCTGTCACCGGGTTCTTGGCCTGGAAGTCGGCAAACAGCGCGCGAATCATGATGGTCTGGCGGGCCAGCTCCAGCTGGTTCTTGAACTCGTCGGTGGCACCGATACCGCGTTTCTGGGCTTCCTGCATGAAGATTTCGCGCAGGACCACCTCTTCCTTGAGTTGGCCACGCACGGTGTCGTCCACCGGGCGCCCTGTGGCCGCGATCTGTTTGGCCAGCACTTCAAGCCGCTCGCTCGGCACGGCCTTGCCGTTGACGATGGCGATGTTCTGGGCGGAAGCACCGAAGGCGCTGGCAAGGAGCACAGCCGCGGTCAGGGCCGAGAGGGAAAATTTCATGGTGTTCCTCGGGTTTGAAAAGGGGTTTGAGCTGCGGCGCCTGCCTGGGTTCAGCAGACTCGTATCAGAACGTAGCAGCCAGTGAGGGCGATTCAGGCCTTGATCTCGATCGCCAACGCATGCAGCCCTGCGTCGGTGAATTTTTGCAGCGCATCATACACAAGGCGGTGCTTGGCCACCCGGCTCAGACCGGCGAAGCCCGGGGCCGCGATGCGGACCCGGAAGTGGGTGCCGAAGCCCAGTCCGTTGGCGCCCGAATGACCGGCATGGGCCGCACTTTCGTCCAGCACTTCCAGCTCGGTGGGGTCCAGCGCAGCGCGCAGCTGTGCTTCGATCGCGGCCGCTGTGGGCGTGGCTGCCTCGCTCATGACTTCTCCACCGGATCGTCCTTGAGGAAGCGTGAGATGTAGAGGCCCTGCCCGATGATGAACACCACCGGGAAAACGTAACCCCACAGCTTGAAGTTGACCCAGTCTTCGGTGGAGTAGTAGGCCGCCACATAAGCGTTGATGGCAGCCATGAAGAGGAAATAGGCCACCCAGGCCACAGTGAGCCTCGCCCACACGCCGTCGGGCAGGCTGAGCTGGCTGCCCAGGAGCAGTTTGAGGAAATTCTTCTTCCAGATCCAGAGCGCGGCCGCCAGCACGATGGCCATGCTTGCATACAGCACGGTGGGTTTCCACTTGATGAAGCGCTCGTCCTGCAGGAAGAGAGTGAGGGCGCCGAACATCAGAATGAGCACCAGCGTGACCTTCTGCAGCGTCTGCAGCCGGCGGTCGATGGCGTAGATGATGCCGGTCTGCACCACGGTGGCGGCCATCAGCACAGCAGTGGCTGTGTAGATGTCGGCCATCTTGTAGGCCGCCACGAACAAGGCGATGGGAAAGAAGTCGATGATAAAACGCATCACAGGATTATCCGCTTTGCGCGCGCCTGCCCATGGATCGGGGCCATGCCCAGGAACTTGAGCCGGCCAGGCAGCTCAACCGGTGCACGTTTCCCTTTTTGGTCGCAAGGAGTTCATCGCACATGTCCCCTCAAGAACAACAATCCATCCTGACCATTGCCCTGATGGCGGGTTTCGCCGACGGGCACAAGGCCGATGCCGAGCGAGAAGCGCTGCGCCGCATGGCAGAGTCGTTGGGGCGTGAAGACGCCGGTCTCGGCTTGGCGCGGCTCTACCAGGACGTGTTGCTCAAGCGCGTGTCCCTGCCGGACGCCGTGGCGGGCCTTCAAGACGCCGGACAACGGCAGCTGGCCTACGAGATGGCGGTGTGCGTGTGCGACGCCGATGGCCGGCAGAGTGAGCCCGAGCGGGCGTTCCTGGCCGATCTGAAAACGCGTCTGAAACTCGACCCCGCGCAGACGGCGGCATTCGAACGTGAGGCCGACGCCATCGTGGACGCCGCCGAGAATGCGGTGCCGGTCGCTGTGGTCGCATCGTCCACAGCCCCGGTGGTCGCGGCCAGTGTTGCGTCGGGTGTCGATCTCGACAAATCCATCCTGAATTACGCCCTGCTCAACGGTGCGTTGGAGCTGTTGCCGCAATCCTGGGCCTCCATGGCCATCATTCCGCTCCAGGTGAAGATGGTCTATGCCATCGGCAAAGCGCACGGCGTGGAACTCGACCAGGGCCACATCCGCGAGTTCATCGCGGCGGTGGGCGTGGGCCTGACCTCCCAGTACCTGGAACAGTTCGGGCGCAAGCTGCTGGGCGGTTTGTTGGGCAAGGCCGCTGGCCGGGCCATTGGCGGCATCGGCGGCGCAGCCACCGGCATGGCATTTTCGTTTGCCACCACCTACGCGCTGGGCCAGGTGGCCAAGCGCTACTACGCCGGTGGCCGGGTGATGAGCACCGAGCTGCTCAAACAGACCTTCCAGGACCTGCTGGGCCCGGCCAAGCAGATGCAGACGCAATACCTGCCGCAGATCCGCCAGAAGGCCGCCACGCTGGACGCGGGGCAGATCATGCAGATGGTGCGCGGCGGGGTCTGAGCGGCTGCGGCGCTGGCCGCATTCCTGCCGCTTATTCGGCGATGGAAGTTGTCGAACTTGGATACGGTGGGTTGTCACAACAACCACTATCGGTTCCTTCATGCCCTTCTTTTTCTCGCGCGCTGCTTGCGGCTCCCTGGGTTTGGTCTCGCTGCTCGCAGCGTGCGGCGGCTCCTCCTCCATCGAGGCACCCGTGGCTTCGGCGCCCGTCGTGACGCAGATCGTGGGCGGCACCGTATCGACCATGACGGCCGGGCTGGTGCTGCAAAACAATGGTGCAGACGACCTGAGGCTGATGGCCAACGGCGGCTTCGGCTTCACTACCGGTTTGGCCGAAGGGGCGACCTACAACGTGACCGTGCAGGCGAACCCACCTTTCCAGCTTTGCACGGTGAACAACGGGCAGGGCACCACGGGCAGTGCCGACATCACGAATGTCATCGTGACCTGCGTGAATGGTGTGCAGGTGAGCACCTTTGCGGGTAGTGGCCCCGGCTCGGCCGACGGTGTGGGCACCGCAGCGAGTTTCAACGGGCCGCTGGCGGCGGCGGTCGATGCCGATGGCAACCTTCTGGTCTCGGACAGCAGCAACAACAGCTTGCGCAAGATCACGCCGGCCGGCATGGTGAGCACTCTTGCCACGGGGCTGGACCGTCCCTTCGGCGTGACGGTCAATCAGGGGCGCATCTTTGTCGCCAGTGAAAACGGGAACAAGCTGCTGGAAGTGAACCCAATCAGCGGCGTGGTCACCGAGTTCGTCGTGAATGTTCTCTTGGACAGACCTCGCGGTCTGGTGGGAGATCCGGCGGGCAACCTGTACGTTTCGGGATACGGGCAACTCATCAACAAGATCTCGCCGGCGGGCTCGGTCACGGTACTGGCCGGCAGCGGATCGATCGGCACGGCCGATGGCCAGGGAACGGCCGCATCGTTTTACAACCCGGCGGGCTTGACCATCGATACAGCTGGCAACGTGTACGTGGCGGATCAGAACGGCCAGACAATCCGAAAGATCAGCCCGACCGGTAGCGTGACCACCCTGGCCGGCACCGGGGTGGGCGGGGCCGCTGATGGCCCCGGATCTTCAGCAACGTTCTACGAACCCGTGGGCATGGCCATGGGCAGCGACGGCATGGTCTACATGTCGGACAGCGCCGGACAGAAGATTCGCCGCATTGCCTCCGACGGCACGGTCTCTTCGATTGCGGGACAAAGCGTTTCCTCAGGCACCAGCGACGGAGCTGGCAGTGTCGCCAGATTCAACTACCCCACAGGTCTGGCTTTCGACGCGCAGGGCAATCTGTTTGTGGTCGACGCGGGCAACAACAGAATCCGCAAACTCACCCGCAACTGAAATCAGGCCGCTACTTCTTCGGTGGCCGACATCGCTTGGGCGGCGATGTCCATCGACCGCAGGCGCAGTGCCGGATCGAACACGTCGCAGACGATCATGAACTCGTCGGCCTGGGTCGCATCGGCCAGCGCTTGAAGGCTTTCGCGCACGGTCTCTGGTCCGCCGATCACGGCGGCGGCCAGGAAATCGGCGATGCCGGCCTGTTCCCGGGGGTGCAGTCGCTGCATGAAGCCCTGCACCGGCGGCGGCAGCTGTCCGCGCTGGCCGGTGAGGATGCCGAGCACGCGCTGGTAGGTGCTGGTGGCCAGAAATTCAGCCTCGTCATCGGTGGGCGCTGCGATCAGCGGTACGCCGATGGTCACGTAGGGTTTTGCCAGTTGGGCAGAAGGCTTGAAGTGGCTACGGTACACGGCCAGCGCCTGCAGCAACATGCGCGGTGCAAAGTGCGAGGCGAAGGCGAAGGGCAGACCGCGCTCAGCCGCCAGGCGCGCCGAGAACAGGCTCGACCCGAGCAGCCAGATCGGCACGTTGGTACCGGTGCCCGGGTTGGCAATCACTCGCTGGCCGGGCTGTGCCGGGCCCAGCAGGTGCTGCAGCTCTTCCACGTCGCGCGGAAAGTCTTCTTCGCTCTCCACCCGGTTGCGGCGCAGGGCGCGCATGGTCAGCTGGTCGGTGCCCGGTGCGCGGCCCAGGCCCAGGTCGATGCGCCCGGGGTAGAGCTCGGCTAGTGTGCCGAAGGCTTCAGCCACCACCAGCGGTGCGTGGTTGGGCAGCATCACACCGCCCGAGCCCACACGCATGCGCTTCGTGCCACCCGCAATGTGGCCCACCAGCACGGCCGTGGCCGAGCAGGCGATGCCGCTCATGTTGTGGTGTTCGGCCAGCCAGTAACGCGTGAAGCCCAGCGACTCGGCGTGTTGCGCTGTGCGCAGCGCCACAGCGAGCGCGTCGCGCACGGTGCCGCCTTCGCGCACGGCCACCAGGTCGAGCATGGAGAGTTGAATGTCTTGCAGTGTTTTCATGGCGTCAGGTGGGGAACAGGCCTTCAACCGACAGGTAGCGTTCGCCCGTGTCGTAGTTGAAGCCGAGCACCACGGCGTTGGCCGCCAGCTCGGGGAGTTTCTGGGCAATGGCGGCCAGCGTGGCGCCAGAAGAAATGCCGACCAGCATGCCTTCTTCGCGCGCGCTGCGGCGGGCCATCTCGCGGGCCGGCTCGGCTTCAACCTGGATCACGCCGTCGAGCACGCTCACGTCGAGGTTGTCCGGGATGAAGCCTGCGCCGATGCCCTGGATGGGGTGGGGCGAGGGCGCACCGCCGGAGATCACAGGCGATGCGGCCGGCTCCACCGCAAACACCTTGAGCCTGGGCCAGCGCGCCTTGAGAACGCGAGCCACACCGGTGAGGTGACCGCCCGTGCCCACGCCGGTGATGATGGCGTCGACGCCTTCGGGGAAATCGGCAGCGATTTCTTCGGCTGTGGTCTGCACGTGCACCGCCACGTTGGCCGGGTTGTTGAACTGCTGTGGCATCCATGCGCCCGGTGTGCTGGCCACGATCTCCTCGGCACGGGCGATGGAGCCTTTCATGCCCTTCTCGCGCGGCGTGAGGTCGAAGCTGGCGCCATAGGCGAGCATGAGGCGGCGGCGCTCAACCGACATGCTGTCGGGCATCACCAGGACGATCTTGTAACCCTTGACCGCGGCCACCATGGCCAGGCCGATGCCGGTGTTGCCCGAGGTGGGTTCGACGATGGTGCCGCCGGGCTTCAACGCGCCGGTCTGCTCGGCCGCTTCCACCATGGCCAGGGCAATGCGGTCCTTGATGGAGCCGCCCGGGTTGCTGCGTTCGGACTTGATCCACACCTGCTGTGTGGCCGCGCCAAACAGGCGCTGGATGCGCACATGAGGCGTGTTGCCGATGGTCTGCAGGATGGTGTTGGCTTTCATGGCGTGTCCTTGGTGGGCGAGTGTTCCAGTGAAGCCGAGTTCATGCAGTAACGCAAGCCCGTGTCGGTGGGGCCGTCGTCGAACACATGGCCCAGGTGCGCACCGCATTGGCTGCACACGGTCTCCACCCGCACCATGCCATGGGTGCGGTCGGTGATTTCGGTGATGGCGCCGGGCAGGGCCTGCGAGAAGCTGGGCCAGCCGCAGCCGGCGTCAAACTTGGTGCTGGCGTCGAACAGGGTGTTTCCGCAGCAGACACAGTGGTAGCTGCCATCGGCCCAGACCTGCTCGTACTTGCCGGTGTAGGGCCGCTCGGTGTGGGCGTGGCGGGTAACGTCGAACGCGCGTGCTTCGGCGCCTTTGGCGGCCAGCAGTTCGCGCCACTCGGCTTCGGTTTTCTGGACGGGGAAGTTCATGCGGATCTCCTGTGAAGGCGCTCAGGACGAGCAGCTGATTTCGATCTGGCTGGCCCAGTCGGGTGGGAAGGCAGCCATGTCGTCGTGACCAGCGATCTCTTCAAATGGGTGCTCCAGCGCGTTTTGCAACCTGTCCACCTCGCTGAAGTCGCCCTGTTTCGCGCGCTGGATGGCGACTTCGCCCAGGTGGTTGCGCAACACCACGTGTGGGTTGGTGCGCAGCATCTGCGCGTGCGTGGCCGCGGCGTCGAAGTCAGGCTGCGCCTGCAGACGCTCTTGCCACCGCGTCGCCCAGGCATCGAAGGTTTCGCGCTGCAGGAAAAGATCGCGCACCGGCTCCAACTGACCCGCGGCCGCATGGCTGAGCCTGCGCCAGAAGATCGTGAAGTCCACCGCGTCGGCGGCCAGCAGTTTCATCAGGGTTTCGGTCAGTTCAGCGTCACCGTCTTCCACGCGGACCAGGCCCAGCTTGTCGTTCATGCGGCGCTGCAGTGCGGCCGGCATCAGCGCCTTGTAGGGCTCCAGCGCATCCAGTGCCTGCTGCTGCTCGTCCATCAGCGGCAGCAGCGCCTGGCCCAGGGCAAAGAGGTTCCAGTAGGCGATGTTGGGCTGGCGGTTGTAGGCGTAGCGCCCACCGGTGTCGCTGTGGTTGCAGATGTGACCGGGATTGAAGGCGTCGAGAAACTGGAACGGCCCGTAGTCGATGGTCAGGCCGAGGATGCTCATGTTGTCGGTGTTCATCACGCCGTGGCAAAAGCCCACAGCCTGCCACTGCGCCACCATCGCAGCGGTGCGCGCGCTCACGGCCTCGAGCAGGGCGGCATACGGGTTGCCCGGGGCCTGCCGGCAGGCTGGGTAGAAGTGGTCGATGACGAAGTCAGCCAGGGTGCGCAGCTGAGCGTGTTGACCGCTGTGCGAGAAGTGCTCGAAGTGGCCGAAACGGATGAAACTGGGCGCAACACGCGTGACGACCGCCGCGGTCTCGATCTCTTCGCGCCGGACCTTGCCTGGTGAACCCGTGACACACAGCGCACGGCTGGTCGGAATGCCCAGCGCGTGCATGGCTTCGCTGCAGAGGAATTCGCGGATGGAGCTGCGCAGCACGGCGCGGCCGTCGCCCATGCGCGAGTAGGGCGTGAGGCCGGCGCCCTTGAGTTGCACTTCCAGCGGGCCGAGCGGCCCGGGCAGTTCACCCAGCAGGATGGCGCGCCCGTCGCCCAGCTGGCCGGCCCAATGACCGAACTGGTGGCCGCTGTACACGCTGGCCAGCGGTCGCATGCCGGGCAGCACCGCGTTGCCGGTGAAAGCCTGCAGGGCTTCGTCGCCTTGCATCCAGGCATCGTCGAGCCCGAGGTCTTGCGCCACGGCCCGGCTCTGCCCCACCCAGTGCGGGCCGGGCAGGGGGGTGGGGTGCAGTTCGGTGTGGAAATCGGGGCCGAGATCGGCGAAGCGGTGGGTCCAGGCCAGGGGAAAACTCATGCTGTTGATTGTCACCGAGACGACTTGCACCCACTGCCTTCCGGGCTATCCGGGCCAACCCGGGTGGGGTATCGCAACTGTCTGCGGCATGATCGGCCGATCGTTCGAATCCACCATAACCACACCGGAGATTCCCCATGCTCGGCCAGATGCAAAGCCAACCTCTTTTGATTTCGACGCTGATCGTGCACGCCGAGCGCCACCACGCCAGCGGCGAAATCGTGTCCCGCCGTGTCGAGGGTGACATCCACCGCAGCAACTGGGGCCAGATCGCCGTGCGCTCGCGCAAGGTGGCCAATGCGCTGAACGCGCTGAACCTGAGCTTTGGTGATCGCGTGGCCACGCTGGCGTGGAACGGCTACCGCCACCTGGAGCTGTACTTCGGCGTCAGCGGCACGGGCCATGTGCTGCACACGCTGAACCCGCGCCTGCACCCCGACCAGCTCACCTGGATCGTGAACCATGCCGAAGACAAGGTGATCTGTTTCGACATGACCTTCCTGCCGCTGGTCAAGGCGGTGGCGGCGAAATGCCCCACGGTCAAACACTGGATCGCCCTGTGCGACGCCGACAAACTGCCCGCCGATACCAGCTTGCCGGGTCTGCAGAGCTACGAGGCGTGGATTGCCGACCAGCCCGACACCTACCACTGGCCCACCTTTGACGAAAATTCGGCCTCCAGCATGTGCTACACGAGCGGCACCACCGGCAACCCCAAGGCCGCGCTGTACTCGCACCGTTCCACCATCCTGCACGCCTTCACCGCGGCCCTGCCCGACGCACTGGGCCTGAGCGCGCGTGACAGCGTGTTGCCGGTCGTGCCCATGTTCCACGTCAACGCCTGGGGCCTGCCGTACTCGGCGGCGGCCACCGGCTGCAAGCTGGTGTTTCCCGGCCCGGCGATGGACGGCAAGTCGATCTACGAACTGCTGGAAAGCGAGAAGGTGACCATGGCTGCAGGCGTGCCCACGGTGTGGCAGATGCTGCTGGGCCACCTGCAGGCCGGCGGCTTGAAGTTCAGCACGCTCAAGAGCACCGTGATCGGTGGCTCGGCCTGCCCGCCCGCCATGATGAAAGCCTTCAACGACCAGTATGGCGTGGCAGTGATTCACGCCTGGGGCATGACCGAGATGTCACCACTGGGCACGGTGTGCTCGCTGAAGAACGCGCAAATGGCGCTGCCTGCGGAGGAGCAACACAAGATCCTGCTCAAGCAGGGCCGTGCGGTGTACGGCGTGGACATGAAGATCGTCGATGAGAGCGGCGAAGAACTGCCCTGGGACGGCAAGCGCTACGGCGACCTGCTGGTGCGCGGGCCGTGGATCATTGCAAGTTATTACAAAGGTGAGGGCGGCGACCCGCTGCGCTACGACGCGCAGGGCCAGGGCTGGTTCCCCACGGGCGACGTGGCCACGATCGACCCCGACGGCTTCATGCAGATCACCGACCGCAGCAAGGACGTGATCAAGTCCGGCGGCGAATGGATCAGCTCGATCGACGTGGAAAACATCGCCATGGCCCACCCGGCCATTGCCATGGCGGCCTGCGTGGGCATGCGCCATCCCAAGTGGGACGAACGCCCCATCGTGGTGGTGGTCAAAAAGCCGGGCGCCGAGGTCACGCGCGAGGAATTGCTGGCTTTTTTCGAGGGCAAGACCGCGAAATGGCAGATCCCCGACGACGTGGTGTTCGTCGACGCCATTCCGTTGGGCGCCACCGGCAAGATGCAGAAGATGACCTTGCGCCAGCAACTCAAGGACTACGTGCTGCCAGGTATCTGAGGTCCTGACACACCAGGTTTCTCCGAATGAAGTCGCCAGCGCGATACCCCCTAGGGGGTATCCCTGAGTGCTGCACCGCAACAGGCTTGTAAGCTGCAAGCGCGACTTCCCCAAACCATCGGAGACAGACACATGCATTTCGCCATCAAGAGCCTCACCGCAGCCACGCTGCTCGCTTGCGCCCTCGGTGCACACGCCCAGAAGGGCGAGACCGTCAAGATCGCGCTGATCGACCCGCAGACCGGCCTCATGGGCCCTGTGGGCAACAACCAGCTCAAGAGCTGGCAGTTCTTCGCCGACAAGTTCACCCAGTCCAACCCGGCAGGCGTGAAGTTCGAAGTGATCGGCTTTGACAACAAGCTCAGTCCCGCCGAAAGCCTGAACAACCTCAAGGCTGCAATCGATCAAGGCGTGCGCTATATCGCGCAGGGCAACGGCTCCTCGGTGGCCGGCGCGCTGATCGAAGCGGTCAGCAAGCACAACGAACGCAACCCCGGCAAGGAGGTGATCTTCCTGAACTACGCCGCGGTGGACCCCGATTTCACCAACAGCAAGTGCAACTACTGGCACTTCCGTTTTGACGCAGACACCTCCATGAAGATGGAGGCCATGACCACCTTCATGAAGGACCAGCCTGACGTCAAGAATGTCTATCTGCTCAACCAGAACTACTCGCACGGCCAGCAGGTCGCGCGTTTTGCCAAGGAAAACCTCTCGCGCAAGCGCCCTGACGTGAAGATCGTCGGTGAAGACCTGCACCCGCTGGCTCAGGTGCGTGACTTCGCGCCCTACGTGGCCAAGATCAAGGCCTCGGGCGCCGACACCGTGATCACCGGCAACTGGGGCTCCGACCTTGCGCTGCTGGTGAAGGCGGCCAACGAAGGTGGCTACACCGGCAAGTTCTACACCTACTACACAGGCGTCACGGGTACCCCCACGGCGCTGGGCACCGGTGGCGAGGGCCGCGTGTTCCAGGTGGCCTACCAGCACTACAACATGGGCGGCCAGATGGGCAAGTGGGCCGACGAGTTCCAGGCCAAATACAAGGACGACATGTACACCGGCGCGATCCCGCTGGCCTACGCTGCGGTGTCCGAAGCCATGGCCAAGGCCAAGTCGACCGACCCGGTGAAAGTGGCAGCGGCCCTGGAAGGCCTGAAGTTCAAGGGCTTCAACGGCGAAGTGGAAATGCGCAAGCTGGACCACCAGTTGCAGCAGCCATTGTTCATTGCGGTCTGGCAAAAGGCCGGTGGCAAGTTTCCCTACAGCCCGGAGAACACCGGCATGACGCTGGCCCCGGTGAAGGAATACCCGTCCTACATCGCCAGCACGCCCACCAGCTGCCAGATGAAGCGTCCAGGCTGATCGACACGATCGCCCGGCACGAATCCAGTTTCGTGCAGGGCGCTCGTCTTGGGTAGAACCAGCGCCGTTTCAGGCGCTGGTTTGTTTTCACCGTGCTCCGACGGCTGACACACCAGCCACGAAAGGCGAACTCATGGAGTTCTTCATCATCTCCATGCTCAACGGGATCAGCTACGGTCTGTTGCTGTTCATGTTGAGCTCGGGGCTGACCCTCATCTTCAGCATGATGGGTGTCCTCAATTTTGCGCACGCCAGTTTTTACATGGTGGGTGCCTACATCGGCTACACGCTCTCCAGCTGGATCGGCTTCTGGCCCGCCCTGATCGTGGCACCCGTGCTGGTGGGCGCCATGGGTGCGCTGTTCGAGCGCCTCACGCTGCGCAAGGTACACAAGTTCGGCCACGTGCCCGAGCTGTTGGTGACCTTCGGTTTTTCCTACATCCTGCTTGAGGTGGTGCAGCTGGTCTGGGGCCGCACAGCCTTGGACTTCGCGCCACCCGAGGCCCTGCGCGGCCCGGCCTTCACGCTGGTGCACCTCGCCGACGACACCCTGCACATGGTCTGGGGCTCGGCGGCCAGCGATGTGTGTTCCGCTGCGGGGGTGATCTGCTCGCCGTTCCCGGCCACGCGTGGCTTCATGATGCTGGTGGCCCTGTTCATGCTGCTGGCTCTGTGGCTGCTGCTCACGCGCACCCGCATCGGCCTGGTGATCCAGGCTGCGCTCACGCACCCTGAAACGGTGGAGAGCCTGGGGCACAACGTGCCGCGCGTCTTCATGCTGGTGTTTGGCGCCGGCACTGGTCTGGCCGGGCTGGCCGGGGTCATTGGTGGCAGCACCTTCGTCACCGAGCCGGCGATGGCCGCCACCGTGGGTTCGGTGATCTTTGTGGTGGTGGTGGTCGGCGGCATGGGATCGCTCTCGGGTGCGTTCCTCGCGTCTGTGCTCATCGGCGTGATCCAGACCTTTGCGGTGGCCTTCGACTACTCCTTCATCAGCCTGGCGCAGCAGCTCGGCATCGAACTCTCGGACGCGGCCAAGGACAACTCGGTGATCAAGCTGACCCTGTCTCAGGTGGCGCCCATCCTGCCCTATCTGTTCCTGGTGCTGATCCTGATCTTCCGCCCCAAGGGCCTCCTCGGCACGCGCGAAGGCTGACCCGACATGAACACCATGCAACACACTTCAAACGGCTTCAACAAAGGCCGCTGGACCGTCTGGTCCCTCTTTGCCGCGGTCCTGCTGGCAGCGCCTTTTGTGTTCACCAGCAGCCTCGCGACCAGCATGCTGTCGCAGATGGGCATCGCGATCATTGCGTGCCTGTCCTACAACATCCTGCTGGGACAGGGCGGCATGCTGAGCTTCGGCCATGCGGTCTACACCGGGCTGGGGT
>JBBQKZ010000008.1:0-56914 GCA_038327405.1 Burkholderiales bacterium
CGCCTGGCCGACGTGTCCCCCGCCTATGACGGCTATGAGTGAGAGCGCCACGTCCAGCGCGCCGCAAGCAGCAGGTTGCTCACGATGTCCCACAGAGTGTAGTCAACCATGGCAAGGCCCGCCCGGCCGCCCGAAGGGCATTGCGCGCCCCTTGGGGGCAGCGAACGAAGTGAGCGTGGGGCGGTTCATCTCTTGCCTCCGAACAAGTAGCGCGGGCCGACCCAGTTCAACAGGGCGCGAACACCGATCGACAGCACCAGGTAGATGCCGGTGGCGACGATGAACGCTTCAAACGCGCGGAAGTTGCGGCTCTGGATCAGGTTGGCGGCGTAGCTGAGTTCCTGCGTGGAGATTTGCCCGCACACCGCCGAGCCGAGCATGACGATGATGATCTGGCTGGTGAGCGCGGGCCACACCTTCTTGAGTGCCGGTGGCAGCACCACGTGCAGGAAGGTCTGCATACGCGAAAGCGCCAGGCTGGCCGCCGCCTCGAACTGCCCTTTGGGGGTGGCTTCGATACCGGCGCGGATGATCTCCGCCGCGTAGGCGCCGAGATTGATCACCATGGCGATGACGGACGCGGTCTCGGGCGAGAGCTTCACGCCCGCGGCCGGCAGGCCGAAGAACACGAAGAACAGCTGCACGATGAAGGGCGTGTTGCGGATCAGCTCCACGTAGGTGCCTGCGAGCCAGCGCAGTGCCAGCGGGCCGTTGCTGCGCGCCCACGCGCAGGCGGTGCCGACCAGCAAGCCGATCACGGCCGAGATGGCGGTCAGGCCCAGCGTCCAGAGCACGCCCTTGGCCAGGAGCGGCCACTGCGCAAGCACAGCAGGGAAGTCGAGTTCGATGCCCATGGGTAGGTCTCGATGGCGCGCGGCCTGGTGTCATTCAGGCAAGTTGCCGGCTGGGCGACCCAGCCACTTCTTCGCCATGGCATCCAGTTCGCCGGCCTTCTTGGCGGCGACGATGATCTCGTTGACCTTCAGGCGCAGCGCATCTTCACCCTTGGCCACGCCGATGAAGTTCGGGCTGTCCTTGAGCAACAGTTTGTATTCCGCGCCCAGGGTCGGGTTGCGCTTGATCATGTTGTCGGCCACCGAGACGCCGGTGGCGACGAACTGGGTCTGGCCTGAGACGAAGGCCGAGACGGTGGCGTTGTTGTCTTCGAAGCGCTTGATGTCGGTGTTGGCCGGTGCCACCTTGGTGAGTTCCTGGTCTTCAATGGCGCCGCGCGTGACAGCGACCGACTTGCCGCCGAGGCCACTGAAGTCGGCCAGCGGCGCGCTCTTCGGGCCGTACACCGCCTGGAAGAACGGCGAGTACGCCGCGGTGAAGTCGATCACCTTCTCACGCTCGGGGTTCTTGCCCAGCGTGGAAATCACCAGGTCGGCCTTTTTGGTCTGCAGGTAGGCGATGCGGTTGGCGCTGGTCACGGGCACCAGCTCCACCTTCACGCCCAGCTTGGCGGCAATGAGGTTGGCGGTGTCGACATCCAGGCCCTGGGGCTTGAGGTCGATGCCCACGAAGCCGTAGGGCGGGAAGTCGGTGGGCACGGCGATCTTGATCAGCTTGTTCTTCATCACGCCGTCGAGCGCGGTCTGCGCATGGGCGTGGCCCAGGCCCACCGCGGCCGCAAGCGCGATGGTGGTGGTGAGAAAGGCGCGTTTCGTCGAGGTCATAGCAAGGCTCCTAGGTAGGTTTCGCTGGGGGTGGGTGGGATGTCGGTTTTGGACCTGCGTTGGCGGCTTGGCGCCACACCTTCGCTGGCTTCGCGCACCGGTGCCAGCGCTTCGCGCAGGTCGGCCAGCGGGTCGCTGAGCGTGCCCAGCCGCAGCGCGGCCTGCACCTGGCCGATGTGGGCTTCCATGAGGCGCTCGGCTGTGGTGGTGTCGCCACGCTCCAGCGCCGCGACGATGTCCACATGGTCCTGGCACGACTGCACCGCGTCGTGGTTGCTCTGGTAGAGCATGGCAATGAGGGTGGTGCGCGCGGTGAAGTCGCGCAGCGTGTCGGCCAGCAGCTGGTTGCCCAGGCATTCGGCCAGGCACACATGAAAGTCACCCAGCAAATAGCTGCGCTGGCCCACGTCGTCGCCCTTGAGGGCGGCTTGTTCCTGTTTGAGGTGCTGGCGCAGGCGCTTGAATGCGCTTTTGTCCATGCCCTGCGTGCTGCGGATGAGGCCGGTCTCGATCACGCGGCGCGCTTCGAAGGCTTCGCGCGCTTCGTCGTGAGAGGGCTGCACCACATACCAGCCGCGGCGCGAACTCACGGTGACGATGCCGCGCGCGGCCAGACGCACCAGGGCCTCGCGCACCAGCGTGCGGCTGCAGTCGAACAGGATGGAGAGGCTTTGTTCACCCAGGCGGGTGCCTGGTGCCAGGCGCTGTGCCAGCACGGCTTCGATGATGCGTTGGGCGATGTCGGTGGAGCTGACCATGGTGAACCTTTGGGTTCAATGCCATGCGAATTCCATGCCATGTCCATACAAGGCTTGTATGCAAGATTGATGCACCGGCGGTGTGCGCAGGCGCAGCCGCGCCCGAAGCGCTGCACCAAAAGGTGCGACGTCCCCGGGTCTCTGTGTTGGTTTTGGTGCGGCAGGTTGCCGCGACGGTCAGCGCTGTGCGCTGAGCACGCGCAGGTCGTCTTCGTAGCCCTTGAGCACGCGCACGGCGTTGGCACGCTGCTCGGGCGATGTGCTGTTGTGCAGTTGGGCGAACTGGGCGCAGCCCTGGCGCACCAGCTCGTCCGAATAGGCCTTGTAGCCCGGCGTGGGCGACTGGTTGATGCGGGCGATGTGTCCGCGCACGCGGTCGGCGGCGGTGTCGGGCGCGGCTTGTGCGTCTTTCACGGTTTGCAGCAGGTCAGCCTGGCGGCGCAGCCGCTCGGCCTGGGTGCGCTGTGGATCGAACGGTGACGCCTTGATGTTGTTGCGCACCAGCGCCTTCTGTTCGTTGGTGAGTCGGCCGTAAAGCATTTCGCTGCGGCTGAGTGCGCGGTCAAAGCGCTTCTCGATGCGTTTGTCTTCCGACGCCTGCAGGAAGTCTTCCTCGAACTCTGTGTTGCCTTTGGCCTGGCGGCTCCTGAGCTTGTCCAGCTGGGCCGCGTCGAGTTGCAGCGCCAGGCGCGCCATGGGCTGCACGCTGGCGTCGGCCGCGCGATCGAGTCGCGTGCGGATCACGTCGAACTCGGCGCACACCTGCGCGCCGGTCAAGTCTTGCGTGGCCAGCGCCTGCCAACGCTGGAGCAGCCCGGCGTACACCGGCAGCTCGTTCGCCCGGTGCCATTGAAAAAACGCGTTGATGTCGCCACGCACCGGGGTGGCCTGGTCGTTGTTGAAGTCGACGTGGCTGTCGAGCCACCAGTAGGTGGCGTTGTGCGCCTGGTTGTAGGCCAGGCGCGCGGCGGTGCAGGCGGTGAGGGCGGTGGCCACCACCAGCAGCGCACAGACCCGCGCGGCCCGCAGGGCGATAATCCGCCGCACGTGAGGCCCGGCAAGAACGCCGCGCAACGATTCCCCGAAAGAGGTGTTCATGTCGTTCCCTGTGGATGTGGTGGTGATGGCGGCCGGCAAGGGCACGCGCATGAAAAGTCAGCGGCCCAAAGTGTTGCACCGTTTGGGCGGGCGCGCACTGGCCCAGCACGTGATCGACTGTGCAGCGCGGTTATCGGCGCGCACGGTGGTGGTGATCACCGGGCATGGCGCCGAACAGGTCGAGGCAGGCTTGACCGCGCCCGGTGCTTCCGCACTGCGCTTCGTGCGCCAGGAACCGCAGTTGGGCACTGGTCACGCGGTGCAGCAGGCAGCGCCCGTTTTGCCCGACGACGGGGTGACGCTGGTGCTCTCGGGTGACGTGCCTTTGACCCGGCCCGAGACCCTGCAGGCGCTGCTGGACCTGTGCGGCGGCACCCGCCTGGCCCTGCTCACGCTGGACATGCCCGACCCCACTGGTTACGGACGCATCGTGCGCACGGTCGACGGTTCGGTGCAGGCCATCGTGGAGCACAAGGACGCCAGCGACGCGCAGCGCGCCATCACCGAGATCTACAGCGGCATCATGGCCGTGCCCACACAGCTGCTGCGCCGCTGGCTGGCGCGCCTGGACAACCGCAATGCCCAGGACGAGTACTACCTCACCGACGTGGTGAAGTTCGCCGTGGCCGACGGCCTGAGTGTGGCCGCGCACCGCATCACGGACGCGGTGCAGGTGGCCGGTGTCAACAGCCCGGTGCAACTGGCCGAGCTGGAGCGCGCGTACCAGCGGCGCGTTGCAGACACCTTGATGGAGCAGGGAACGCGCCTGGCCGATCCGGCGCGGCTGGACGTGCGCGGTGAGCTGGTGTGCGGGCAGGACGTGGAGATTGATGTGAACTGCGTGTTCGAAGGCCGCGTGCAGCTGGGCGACCGCGTGCGCATCGGCGCGAACTGCGTGATCGCCAACGCCGTGATCGAGGCCGGCGCGGTGATCCATCCCTTCACCCATATCGACGGCGAAAAGCTCGGTGTGAAGGTGGGGCAGGGTGCGCTGGTCGGGCCGTTTGCCCGGCTTCGGCCCGGTGCCGACCTGGGTGCGGAGGTGCACATCGGCAACTTCGTGGAAGTGAAGAACAGCACCCTGGCCGCCGGCGCCAAAGCCAACCACCTGGCCTACCTGGGCGATGCCACCGTGGGCGAGCGCGTGAACTACGGCGCCGGCAGCATCACCGCCAACTACGACGGTGCGAACAAGCACCGCACCGTGATCGAGGCCGATGTGCATGTGGGCAGCAACTGCGTGCTGGTGGCACCTGTGACCATTGGCGCGGGCGGCACGGTGGGCGGTGGCTCCACCATCACCAAGGACACGGCACCGGGTGCGCTGTCGGTGGCGCGGGGCAAGCAGGTGGGCATTGCCAACTGGCAGCGTCCGCAGAAAAAGAAACAGGCTCCTTGAGGAGCCTGTCAGCGCAAGCCGGTCGAGTCAGCGCCCGCCGCGCACGTCCATGGTGTCGAAGCGGCTGTCGCCGGGGGACTTGCTGTTGGGGCCGTTGCGGTCATCTTTGCGGGGTGAATTGAAGCCGTTGTTGCTGTAGGCGCTGCTGAAGCCACCCCGGCGGCTTTCCTGGTCCAGGTCCATCAGCCCGCTCAGGCCCATGACCTCGGAATCGCGAAAGGCTGTGTTCGTGTTGAGCGAGTCGAATTCCGAGAACTGGCTCTCGAGTTGTTGCCGTCGGCTGTCGCGCGTGTCCCGCGACTCTTCCACCGCCTTGGGCTTGGGCAGTTCGGCCAGGTTGAGCTGCTTGCGGAAGTCCGACGGAGAGGGCATGCGGTGCAGGCCGTTCTTCAGGAACACGAAGCGCACGCCGGCGCTCTTGAGGATGCGGTTCTTGAGCTTGACCATGTGGGCCTTGTGCCTGGCGTTGCTCAAGGGGTGCTGCTCGATGTCGAACGCGAAGGTCGGTTTTCCATCGTCGCCGCACACCACAAAATCCACCTTTTGCTGGCGCAGCCGCTCTGCGGCACGTTTGCGGTTGGCCGCGCGGCGCACCGACAGCATGCTGGTGAGCATCAGGTTGGGCAGCACCACCTGACCAGGAAAGGTGTCCTGCAGGTAGTCCAGCATCTGGGCTTGCTCCGGCGTCATCAGGCGCTCGGGGCTGTAGCGGTCTTCCCGGCCCGACGACTGCTTCGCCGTGCTGTAGCGCCACCAGGCGAGCGCGCCCAGCCCGAGCACGGCCAGCGCTCCCAACACAGCAATCCAAGTCGTATTCATAAAAACCTCCTGGAAACGGGCCGCCTTTTCAGTTCGGCTAAAAGTGAAGGTTGTTACATAAAGTATGTTTCGTCAACTCCCGGAGGGGCTGACAGCTTCGTCAAGCGTGCGGTATGTATCAATTTTCGCGCCGAACTGAGTACCAATGTGGTGCATCCGTCTCATTCAGGCACCTTGATCGGCAAGGGCAGACGGGGCTCGAATTTGGCACGCTTCAGACTGAAGAATGCCTTGATGTTGCGCACGTTGGCGTCGCTGGTGAACAGTCGTTGGGCCAGTGCGAGGTAGTCCGGCATGTCCCGGGCATGCACCACAAGGATGAAGTCCGGCCCGGGGCTGACGCGGTAGCACTGTTGCACCTGCACCACCGGCAGCACACGCGCCTCGAACGCGTCCAGGAACTCGGCGCCCTGGCGTTCCAGCGTGATTTCCACCAGCGCGGTGAGACCGTGGCCCAGCAGTGGTGCCAGGTGGTCGGGGCTCAACAGCGCCACTTCGCGCTCGATCAGGCCCAGCTGGCGCAGCCGCTTGACACGCCGCAAGCTCGTGGGAGGCGACAGGTGGGCCAGCTCGGCCAGGGTCTGGTTGCTGCGGGAAGCGTCGGTCTGCAGCAGATCGAGCAGACGCAGATCGGCATCATCGATGTTGATTTGTTCCATCCAGAAATCCTACATGACGATTTTGTTCATGCAATGCAGGATAAACAATATTTCACCGTTTATCGTGACATTTTGGTCTTTTATTTCACCTTCTAGACCCTAGCATCGGCACTTCTTCTTTTTCCGGAGCGCAGTATGTGTGGCATCGTCGCAGGGGTTTCGGGGCGCAATATCGTGCCCGTGCTGGTTCAGGGCTTGCAGCGGCTGGAGTACCGAGGCTACGACTCCTGTGGCGTGGCGGTGCACACCGGCGGCCTGCAGCGCGCACGCAGCACGGCCAGGGTGGCCGAGCTCGCGCAGCAGGTGCAGGCCGACGGTATTGCCAGCGGCACCGGCATTGCCCACACCCGCTGGGCCACCCATGGTGCACCCGTGGTGCACAACGCCCACCCCCACTTCAGCCACGGCCCGGGCGCTGCAGAAGGCACGGTCGGCCGCGTGGCGCTGGTGCACAACGGCATCATTGAAAACCACGACGAGCTGCGCACGGCATTGCAGGCCAAAGGCTATGTGTTCGAGAGCCAGACCGACACCGAGGTCATCGCCCACCTGATCGATTCGCTCTACGAAGGCGACGTGTTCGCCGCGCTGCAGGCCGCCGTGGTGCAGCTGCACGGCGCCTACGCGCTGGCGGTGTTCCACAAGGACGAGCCCCACCGCGTGGTGGGCGCACGCGCCGGCTCGCCGCTGGTGCTGGGTGTGGGCACGGTCGATGGTGTGCGCGGCGGTGAACACTTTCTGGCCAGCGACGCCATGGCCCTGGCCGGTGTCACCGACCAGATTGTTTATCTGGAAGAGGGTGACCTCGTGGACCTGCAGCTCGGGCGTTACTGGGTGCTGGACGCGCAAGGGCGCGCGCTCGACGAAACCAGGCGTCCCGTCAAAACGGTGCAGGCGCACAGCGGCGCGGCCGAACTCGGTCCTTACCGCCACTACATGCAAAAGGAAATCTTCGAGCAGCCGCGCGCCATCGGCGACACGCTCGAAGGTCTGGAGGGCATCACGCCCGAGTTGTTTGGCGACGGTGCCTTCCGCATCTTCAAGGACATCGACAACGTGCTCATCCTGGCCTGCGGCACCAGCTACTACAGCGGCTGCACCGCCAAGTACTGGCTGGAGAGCATCGCGAAGATCCCCACGCAGGTGGAAGTGGCCAGCGAATACCGCTACCGCACCAGCGTGCCCAACCCGCGCACCCTGGTGGTGACCATCACGCAGAGCGGAGAAACCGCCGACACCCTGGCCGCGCTGCGCCACGCACAGGGCCTGGGCATGAAGCACACGCTGACCATCTGCAATGTGGGCACAAGCGCCATGGTGCGCGAATGCGAGCTGGCCTACATCACGCGGGCAGGGGTCGAAATCGGGGTGGCCTCCACCAAGGCCTTCACCACGCAGCTTGCCGGCCTGTTCCTTCTCACGCTCGCACTCGCCCAGGTGCGCGGCCATTTGAGCGGAGAAGCCGAAGCCAACCACCTCAAGGCCATGCGCCACCTGCCCGTGGCATTGCAGGCGGTGCTCGCGCTGGAGCCGCAGGTCATCAGCTGGTCCGAAGACTTCGCGCGCATGGACAACGCGCTCTTCCTGGGTCGCGGCCTGCATTACCCCATCGCGCTCGAAGGCGCCTTGAAACTCAAGGAAATCAGCTACATCCACGCAGAAGCCTACCCGGCCGGCGAACTCAAACACGGACCGCTGGCCCTCGTGACCGCAGCCATGCCGGTGGTCACCGTGGCGCCCAACGACGCCTTGCTGGAAAAGCTCAAGAGCAACATGCAGGAAGTACGCGCGCGCGGGGGTGTGTTGTATGTGCTGGCCGACGCCGACACCCGCATCACCAGCAGCGAAGGCATTCACGTGATCCGCATGCCCGAACACTACGGCGCGCTCTCGCCCATCCTGCACGTGGTACCGCTGCAGATGCTGGCGTATCACACCGCACTGGCGAAGGGAACGGATGTGGACAAGCCACGCAACCTGGCCAAGAGCGTGACGGTGGAGTGATTCAGGAACCGTAGGCCTGTACCACCAGCCCCGCCAGCTGCCGCACGGCATCGGGGATGTCCACCCGGTGCACCAGGCCGATCTCGCGGTGGAAGGTATGGGGCCCCAGGTCGATCATGCGCACGCCGGCAGGCCAGCGCCGCCGGTCGGCGGTCTGCGGCACCAGGGCTGCGCCCAGGCCGCTGGTGACGAGGCGCACGATGGCCTCGAGTTCGTCGAGTTCGCTCACCTCCTGCACGCCCAGGCTTTGCTCCCTCAGAAACCGGTCCACCTGGCGACCACCGAAGGAGCTGCGGTCGTACCGGATGAAGGGCTGGTCAGTGAGCAACTTGCGCCAGTCTTCACCTTCGGCCTGGCGTGGCACCAGCAGGCGAAACGGCTCCTTCGCCAGCGGCGTCCAGCGCAGGTCGTTGTGCAAGGCGAACGGCGGGCGGATGATCACCGCCGCGTCCATCTCGCCGGCGTCCACGGCATTGAGCAGCGAGTGCGACAGCCCGGGCACCACGCGTGTGCGAGCGCCGGGCAGCTGGTGGTGAAAGCGGGCCAGCGCCACCGGCAACATCGACTGTTGCACCGAAGCGATGGCACCCAGGCTCACGAAAACCGCGCGCGCCCGGGTGCGCTGGCGTACCCCGAGCTGGCCGTAGAGCTCGATCAACTCATGGGCCTGCGACAAGGTTTGCTGCCCGCGCTGGTTGATGCGGGCTGAGCGGCCCGTGCGGTCAAACAAGGTGAAGCCGAGTTCGTCTTCCAGCCGCTTCATCTGGGCACTTACCGCCGCCTGCGTGAGGCCGATCTGCAGTCCCGCAGCGGCGAAGGTGCCCATGCGTGCCACGGCAATGAAGGTCTTGAGTTCAGCGATCATTCACAAAGGATAGTGATGCTCAACTCAAAAATCCATTGTTTTTCTTTTTCAATGGAGATGTCTACGATCTTTGGTGTTTTCACCCATTTCAAGGCCCGCATGACGACCTTCACCACCGATATCCCGACCATGATTGCGCCGACCACCAACCCGGCGCCGATGTCGCCCTTTCACCTGGCCTTTCCGGTGCACGACCTCGAAGCCGCGCGCGGCTTCTACGGCGGCCTGATGGGCTGCTCCGAGGGCCGGAGCTCGCCCGAGTGGATCGACTTCAACTTCTACGGTCACCAGATCGTGGCCCACCTTGCGCCCGAAGCCTGCGGCGTGGCCGCCAACAACGCGGTGGACGGTCATGGTGTGCCGGTGCGCCATTTCGGCATGGTGCTGCCGATGGCGCAATGGGAGCTCATGGCCGAACGCCTGACGAGCCAGGGCGTTGAATTCGTGATCAAGCCTTACATCCGCTTTGCCGGTCAGCCGGGCGAGCAGGCCACCATGTTTTTCATGGACCCGTCGGGCAACGCGATCGAGCTCAAGGCCTTCGCCGACATCAAGCAGCTCTTCGCCAAATAAACCGAAGCAGCCGGGGCTGCGCGGCCTCAGGGCTTGATGTAGGCGAAGCCCTGCTTCTGCAGCCGGGTGATGCGCAACACGCCCGAAGGGGTGAAGTCGGCCTCCTGGATGAACTGTTCCTTCTTGAGGTCGCGGCCTTTGAGCGTGATCTCGCAGATCTCGAACGCCACGCCGCGGCTCTTGAGGGCGGAGATCAGCGGCGCGAATTCGGTGCCGTTGGCGGCCTTGGCGCCCTCCATCAGCATGTCCACCCCCTCCGCGTGGGCGACGACGGTGATCTTTGCCTTGGGGTCGGTGTCGAGGTGGTTGCGTACGTTGCGCAGGCCTTTGAGGCCCTGGGCCACGGTGTTGTCGAAGTGGTAGACCACGGTGTCCTGGGCGGCCACCGCGCCGGCGGCCAGCGCGATGGTGAGGCCGGCAATGAGTGATTTGAAGTGCATGGAAGTCTCCTGGTTGGGGAATGTGCGGCATCAAGAGGGTGTTGGCGCGATGCCCATGCACCTGCCAAAACCATCACGGTCGTCACCCGGCGCTGACCCGCCGGGTGGTCCGGGCGGTGCCATGGGCACCGTTCGGAACTATGCTTGTCACTGTACCGGGTATCGGCGGCCTGTTCGGGCCACCCGCCCCATTGCGTGATCGACGGCCTGGAGGGCTCTATGGCGAGTGATTTGGACACCGTGCGGGTGTTGAGGGCCTTGTTCAACGACATGCCACGCGCACCACAAGGCCTCTCGGGCCTGGAGCTCATGGCCTGGATCAAGAGCTCGATGACCGACTACGAGGGCGGCGAGATGGCCTACATGATCGAGCACATCACGCGCAACTCGATGTTGGACATCGTGCTGCACATGCGCGAGTCGGGGCACCTGCAGGACGACGCCGCGTTTGACGAAACCGTGGCCCTGATCTCCACCGAAGAAGGCCGCCGCACGTTTCGAGACCGCTGCATCAATGCGCAGAAAACGGTGGACGCCACCGAGCGACTGCTCAAGCGGGCCCGCCAGTCCACGCCTGTCGAGCAGGCCTTTTTTGTGCCCGACCCGCAGGAAATCGAGCGCTTCGTGCAAGGGCGGGCCAGCGGCCCCGGGCCCTTGTTCGAGGAGTACGCTGCGCGCGAGGAAGTGATCGAGATCGGCGTCTTTGCCCAGCCGCCCGAACAGGTGCACGAATTCGCCTGGGGCTTTGTGGTGGAGCAGCAGGGTGCCTGGACGGTCTATGTGGCCGAGGTCTGGCGCCGGGGAACGGTGGGTTACTTCGACCGGTTCCTCAGCGCCTGGAGGCTTGAAGTCGCCCGTCCACTCGACGACGCCGCTTCGGCGCCTGCGCTGCCTGCTGGCCTGATGGTGGACGACGGCATCGGCAGCTTCAGCAGCCTCAGCTTCGAGGCCAGCGCCGAGGCCTCTGCGGAGCAGGTGCGCCGCTGGCTGGGCGAAACCTTCATCGGGCGCATGCTGCCGCGCATAGCGGCCAGGGCGCTGGACGATACCTACGATTTCGGTGTGTCCGACTGATGGCTTGCTCAACGAGTCCGGCCACGGTCACCGCCCGCCCGTTCAATTTCGAACTCGACCCAGCCCACGCCGCGCTTCTCATCATCGACATGCAGCGCGACTTTGTGGAGCCTGGCGGCTTCGGTGAATCTCTGGGCAACACGGTGGAGCCGCTGCAAGCCATCGTGCCCACGATCGCGCGGGTGCTGGCCGCCTGGCGCGCCATGGGAGGGCTGGTGGTGCACACGCGCGAGTCGCATGCGCCCGACCTGAGCGACTGCCCACCTGCCAAACGCCTTCGTGGATCGCCCAGCCTTCGCATCGGCGACGTGGGTCCCATGGGCCGTGTGCTGGTGCGCGGCGAGCCGGGCAACCAGATCGTGCCCGCGCTGTCGCCGGTGGCCGGCGAGATGGTGATCGACAAGCCCGGCAAGGGCGCGTTCTACGCCACCGACCTGCAGCAGCAGCTGCACGCGCGCGGCATCACCCAGCTGGTGGTGGCCGGTGTGACCACCGAGGTGTGTGTGCAGTCCACGCTGCGTGAGGCCAACGACCGGGGCTACGACTGCCTGGTGCTGGAAGACGGCACCGCCAGCTACTTCCCTGCGTTCCACGCCGCAGCGCTGGCCATGATCACCGCGCAAGGCGCGATCGTGGGTTGGTCGGCGACGTCGAAGGAATTGCTCGACGCTGTGTGACGCCAGTTCAGGCGGCTGGCGCCACCTGACGCGCCAGGTAAACCTGGTGCAGGGTGATCTTGCGCACCTCGCTCTGGCTGGTCTGGATGTGCGATCGCAGCAGCAAATCGGCACGGTCGGCCTTGCGCGCGAGGATGGCGCGCAGGATCTTGGCGTGTTCATCGTAGGTGGCGTCGATGCGCACCTGCTGCAAAAAGTCGAGCCGGCGGATGATGCGGATGCGTTCGGTCACCTCGTGGTGCACGCGCGCCAGTTCCGCGTTGCCGGCCGCGCTCACCAGGGTTTCGTGAAAGGCTTCGTCCCACGCAGCCACCTCGGTCGGGTCCGTGCTGCGCTCGGACACGGGCACCAGCCAGCGTTCCTTGAGGGCCTGCAACTGTAGCGATGAGGCGGTCATCTCCTGCAGGCACAGCCGCTGCACCGCGACGGTTTCCAGCACCATGCGCAGGTCGTAGAGCTGGTCGAACTTGTCGAAGTCGAACGGCAGCACCCGCCAGCCGCTGCGAAACATCACCTCGACCAGCCCGTCCTGCTGCAGGCGGAACAGCGCCTGGCGCACCGGCGTGCGCGACACGTCCAGCCGCGCACAAAGTTCATGTTCGGTGAAGCGGTCGCCGGGCACGAGGCGGAAGTCGGCGATGTCGTGCTTGACCTGGCGGTAGACCTCTTCGGCGCGCGACTGGAAGGGCTCGACGCTGGCAGACGCCTTGGGAGTGCGTGCGCGGACCGGGCGCAGGGTGCGAGTGGGGGTTGTGGAGGGATGCTTGGCCATCAGGCCATCCAGCTCACATGGGCCGACACCACGCGCCATCCTTCGGCCATGCGCACCCAGGTCTGGCTCTGGCGGCCGAGGCGCGGGTTGCCTTCGCGCAGGAACTCGATGTTGGTGGTTGCGGTGTCGCGGCCGTGCGTGGTGATGGCGGTGCGCAGCACCGTGCGCTGCAAGCCGACGGCGGGCCGGCCGGTGCGAAACGCGCGGATCTCGTCGATGCCGTAGAGGTTCTCGGTGGCGCCATACCGCAGCGTGTGCGGGCTGTTCCAGAACAACTCGTCGAGCACGGCCACGTCGTTGCTCACGAGGGCTTGTTCGTAGCGCTCAAATGCGGTCGTCAGCTCGGCCAGCACATCGGGCAGGTTGGTCTCCATTCAGAACTCCACGGTTTTGCAGCGGGCAAGGCCCGCATGGTGCAGCGCCATGCCGGCGCGCAGGGCCAGGTCTTCGCGCCACGGCGCGGCAATCAGTTGCACGGCCATGGGCAAACCGCCCGTGCCCGTGGGCCACAGGGGCGCGGCCACCACCGGGCAGCCGACAAACGAAATGGGTTGTGTGAGCAGTCCGATGGATGGACGGCAGGGCAGGCGCTGACCGTTGATCTCGATCCACTCGGTCCCCAGGGGCTGTGCCGGCACGGGGGTGGCCGGCGCGATCAACACGTCCCAGTCGCGGAACAGGGCGTTGACCTTGTCCCGGTAGACGCGGCGAAAGCGCTGTGCGCGCACATACCAGGCTGCGGGCTGCAAGGCGCCCGAGATGAAGCGGTCCACCGAGAGCGGTTCAAAGTCGGCGGCCTGCGTGCGAAGGTGGTGCAAGTGCAGCGCACCACCTTCGCTGGCGCTCACGATGAATGCCGCCGCGCGCGCCTGCACCGCGTCGGGCCATGCCACGGTGGTGGTGGCGCCCAAGGCTTGCGCGGCGAGCGCGACCACCTCACGGGCCGGTGCAGTGGTGTGTTCGGCGAAGTAGCCACCCAACACGCCCACGCGCAAGCCCTGGACGCCCAGACCCAGCGAACGGACGGTGGGCTGCACCGTGGTGGCGTGGCAGCCCGGGTCCAGCGGGTCGGCGCCCTGCATCGCGTCGTAGGCCAGGGCAAGACCGGGCAGGTCGTCGGCGAAGGGCCCCAGGTGGTCCAGGCTGTGCACGAAGGGGTAGCTGCCGCGCCGCGAGAGCCGGCCGAAGGTGGGCTTGAGGCCCCACACGCCGCACAGCGACGCCGGCACACGGATCGAGCCGTTGGTGTCGGAACCAAGGGTGAGCGGCACCTGCCCCGCGGCCACCGCCGCGCCCGAGCCGCCCGACGAACCGCCGGCCGAGCACTCCAGCTTGTGCGGGTTGCGCGTGGGGCCGTAGTGGGTGTTCTCGGTGGTGAAGCCGTAGGCGTACTCGTCCATGTTGAGCGAACCCACGAGCACCGCACCGGCGGCTTGCAGGCGCTGCACCAGCACAGCGTCTGCAGTGGCCGGCGCGTCGGCGCGATTGACCTGGGAGCCGGCGAGCGTCACTTCACCAGCGATATCGAACAGGTTCTTCACCGCGAATGGCACGCCGGCCAGCGGGCCCAGCGGCTCGCCGCGCGCGCGCTGGGTGTCCACTCGCGCGGCTTGTGCGCGGGCGGCTTCGAAGCGGGTGCCGGTGAAGGCGTTCACGCGGCCGTCGGTGGCTTCGATGCGCGCGATGCAGGCTTCCAGCACCTCGGCCGCGCCAAGGCTGCCACTGGCCACCGCCTGCGCGGCCTGGCTCAGGGACAAGGGAGCGTTCATGGCGCGCCCTCAGTGGTGTGAAGGCCGAAAGGGTGCCGGGCAATAGATCTCGGCCGGCTCGTCGTGCGGCGCCAGCTCAAAGCGGTCTAGCAACGCGGCCAGCCCGGCGGTGCGTTGCAAATGCGTCGCCACGCGTTGCGCCTGCGCCTCGCTCAGCAGCAGGTCCACGGCCACGGCCGCAGCCTGCACATAGGCCAGTGTCTGCGCCTCGGTCATCGGCGCACCTCGCGCTGAAAGATCTCCAGGCTACGCTTTTTCGCGGCCACAAAGCTGGGCTCGGACAGCGTGGCGGTGGTGCGCGGGCGCGGGTCGTCGTAGGGCAGGATCTCGGCCACCTTGGTGGGCCGCTTGGTGAGCAGCAGCACCTGGTCGGCGAGGTACACGGCCTCTTCCAGATCGTGCGACACCAGCACCATGGTGGTGCCGGTCTGCATGAAGACCTCCTGCAGTTTTTCGCGGATGAACAGCGTCATCTCGAAGTCCAGCGCCGAGAACGGCTCGTCCAGAAACAACACCTCCGGGTTGGGTGCCAGCGCCCGCATGATGGAGGCGGTTTGCTGCTGCCCGCCAGAGAGCTCGTAGGGATATCGGTTGAGGTCGAACTTCACATCGAACGAGGCCACCAGCTCGGCCATGCGGCGGTCCACCTCGGCCTTGCTCTTGCCTTCGAGCTTGAGCGGGTAGGCGATGTTGTCGATGGTGCGCATCCACGGGAACATGGCTTCGCGGTAGTTCTGGAACACGTAGCCGATCTTGGTGTCCTTGAGGCTCTTGCCGTCGAACAGGATCTCGCCGCTGTCGATCGGCACCAGGCCCGCGATCATGTTGATCAGCGTGCTCTTGCCGCAACCGTTGGGCCCGAACACCGACACGATCTTGTGTTTCGGAATGTCGAGGTCGAAGTTCTCGTACAGCGGCCAGCCCGCGAAGTATTTGGTGAGACCGCGGATGGTGATGTGTGTGCCGGCCGGGCCGGGCTGGAAGGCGGGCACCGGCACGTCGGCGAACACAGGGGCATTCAACACGCTGCTCATCTTCCGCTCCAGTGGACAATCTTTCGCTCGATCAACAGGAAGAGCACGTTGAGCGCATAGCCCAGCGCACCAGCGGCCAGGATGGACGCGTACATGTCCTTCACGTTCATCACCTGTTGCGAGTTGATGATGCGGTTGCCCAGCCCGCTGTCGGCGCCAATGAACATCTCGGCCACGATCACGATAACGAGTGCCATCGACACGGCCGAGCGCAAGCCGACAAAGCTGGGTTGCAGACTCTCCCAGATCAGCACGTCCTTGAACACCTGCCAGCGCGTGGCGCCCATCACCTTGGCCGCCATCACGCGCTGTTTGCGTGCGTTGATCACGCCGTAGGCGCTGTTGAAGATCACGATCAGCAGCGCACCGAATGCGGCGATGGCCACCTTGTTGATGTCGGACACGCCGAACACCATGAGGAACAGCGGGATGAGGGCCGACGAAGGCGTGGAGCGGAAAAAGTCGATGAGGAACTCCACGCTTCGGTAGGCCTTCTCGTTGCTGCCCAGCAGCACGCCCAGCGGCATGCCGACCACGGCCGCGATCATGAAGGCCTGCACCGTGCGCCAGACCGTCACGGCAAAGTCGGTCAGCAGCGGTCCGCCCGCCAGGCCGCTGAGCAGGGCGCCGATGGCGTCCATCGGAGCTGGCAGCAGGATGGGCTTGATGAAGCCGGTGCGCACCGCCAGGTCCCAGATGATGAAGAGCACGACCGGGCCCACGAAGGGCAGGGCGCGTCCCCAGTCGGTCTTGCGCGGCGCGACCGGCACCGCGTTGGCCGAGGGAGGTGTCCAGGGCTTGCCGGCTTCCGTCGGCACGGGCGTGGCGGCTTCCATCGCGCTCAGCCTTTGTAGATCATGGTGTCAACCATGAGGCGCGAGCTGAAGATGCCCTTCTCGGAGAACAGGTCGAAGAACTTCTGGAAGTGGCCGATGTCGGCGGGTGTGAACTCGTTGTACATGGTGTAAGCGGCCAGGGGCACCTCGCCGGCGAGCGCACCCTCGATCGGGGTGTAGCCCGTGAGGTACTTGCGGGCTTCCACCGGTTTGCTGCGCACATAGGCCACACCCTTGGCGTAAGCGGCCACGAACTTCTTCGCCACCTCGGGGTTCTTCTTGATGAACTCCGACGACAGCGACGCGGAGCCTCCGAACCACGGCGCCATGTTGTCGCCCAGCACGTAGCGTGAAATCACGCCTGCTTCGAGCACACGGCTGGTGCCGTTCATGCGGCCGATGGTGCCCGTGGGCTCCAGCGTGTAGGCGCCGTCGATCTGGCCGGCTGCGAGGGCCGCCACGTGCTGGCCGATGGGCAGCTCGACCACGGTGGCACCGGTGGCGCCACCGCGCTCCAGGATGGTCTTGGCCAGGGTCACGTTCTGGATGCCGGGGCCCGAGGCCACGCGCTTGCCCTTGAGATCGGCCATCACCTTGGCGGGGCTGGCCACCGGCACGATGACCTCGTCCAGCACGTTCTTCACGTTGCTGGGGTTGGAGCAGAAGATCTTGAAGGTGCCGGGCTGTGCCAGTTCACCAATGGCGATGTTGGCCGAGCCAGTGCCGTTGGCGGTGCCGTCGGAGCGGCCCGAGAGCACGGCCTCCATGACCTGCTGGGCGCCGGCAAACTTGAGCGGCTCCACATCCAGGCCGGCTTCCTTGAAGTAACCCAGCTCGATGGCCGAATAGAACGGCAGGCCGGCAGCGATAGGCCAGTATCCCAGGCGCACCTTGACAGCGCTTTGCGCCCGCAGAATGCCGGGCGCGCCCAGCAGGCCGATGGCCGCGCCCGCAGCGCCGAGTTGCAACATGGTGCGGCGGCTGGTGGAAGGGGACAGTGTGGCGGTGGGATTTTTCATCGTGGGGCTCCTGCAGGTTGATGGGGTGGTGACGCACCAGGATGGAAGCCATTCGCACCATGCGTGAGCATTCCGTCTTGTATTCAAGATGGCTTGCAAGCTTGATGCCAACCCCGCAGACGTGAAAAAGCCCGCCGCACTGTGGGTGCGGCGGGCTTCGGTGAACGCGTTGCGGCTCAGGCCGCGCGCTTCACAACCCGAGGTTGCGACCGAACAGGCCGATGACGCCCACGATGATCAGGTAGAAGGCGACGATGTAGTTCAGCATGCGCGGCATGATGAGGATGAGGATGCCGGCGATGAGGGCCACCAGGGGGCCGATGCTCAGGTGAAGGTTCATGGCGGTTCTGCTTGAAGGAGGGTCGTGCTGGCGCCACAGAGGTTGTGGCGCACCAGCCTGATCATTGAATCATGTGACGATGTCGCATACCCCGTCTGTGTGCCGACACACAGACCCGCCCCGGCCGCCTCAGGGTGTGTTGCCCAGGCTTTGCCAGTCGGTCACCGCGATGCGGGCCACCACCGTCCAGCCGGTGGTGTCGGGTCGGATCACGGCGGCTTCGCCCTCGGCCAGGTGCGGCGCGCCGGCCACGGCGCGAAACGGCGTGCCGTGGCCCACGATCCAGCGGTTGGTACCGGCTTTCACCGGCGTGGCCAGCAGCTGCTTGAGCCCCGCGTAGTTGTTGCCCTGCGCTTCGCGGATCTCGTTGCGCGGCGTCACGTTGGTGAGCATCAGCCGCGCGTGGTCCATGGTGCGGCAATACGGACTGGCCAGCGCCTCGCCCACCGGCAATTGCAGCGCGCGGATGCGTTGCCCGATGGCGGTGGCGTCGCTCTTGCCCTGGTCCGAGAGCAGGCGCTGGTTGGCGCAGTCGGTGTAAGAGGTCATGCCCGCGTCGCCCCGCGAGAAGTCGGTGGCCGTGTGCCGGAAATACACCACATAACCACCACCCCGCAGGGCGTCGAGCAGCGCGGGACCCTGCAGCGCCGCAGCCGCCTGGGGCGCGGAAGACGCAGCGTCCGCGATGGGGGGCTGGGCATGGGCGGTGAGCGTGGCGCAGGCGATCAGCAGCGCGGTCAGGGCAGGCAGGCGGTGGGGGAACATGGCGGGCTCCGGTGGTCCGCGCGGTGGCGGCGGAAGGTTGTGCGAGATGGCCAACACCAGAGTGCACGCCGGGCAGCGAAGTTCCGGCGCTGTCCGCCTGCCCAGGATGGCAAGTCAGGGGTCCCGCAACTCGGTGGATTGCAGATCCGGCATGCCCCCGGCCAGCGCCCGTTGGTAGTTGGCCTCCCGCACGCTGAATTTGCGCCGCCAGCGCCGGATCACCGCCAACGTGGTGAGGCGGTCGATCAGGTTCAGCGAGGGGAACGCCACCGACAGGATTTCCAGGGCGGCCTCCTTGGGGGCGAGGCCTTCGCGCAGCCCCAGCGCCACCACCTCATCGCGAAGGGCCGGGTTCAAGCTGGCCGTCTCGATGCCCAGCTCGCGCAGTGCAGCGTTCAGCGCGAGGCGGTAGCGGAATCGTTTGAACATGACAGCGTTGGAGGCCTGCGGCTCAGTTGCGTTCCGAGCCACCCATGCAGGCGCGCGGCGCGGCAGCTGGGCGCGCGCGGCGCGTCGGCAATGCAAGACGGTGCATGTTTCTCTCCCTGGCATGGGTGCGCTGGAGCACAGACCTTACACGCACGCGGGCGTAGCGTGGCAGCAGCAGATCGGGCGCGCACAGACGCTCGTCGCCAGCCAAGGAAACCCATGACCACACCGTCCACCCTTTTGTACCGTTCCACCCTGCTGGCGGCTTGCGCCGTGGGCGTCACCAGCGCATGGGCGCAGTCCATCTACGAGCAGGACCGCGCAGCCTGCATGCGCAGCGACTCGCAGCACGAACGCAGCAGTTGCCTGCGTGAAGCCGGGGCGGTTCGCGCCCAGGGGCAGAGCCGCCTGCCGGGCTCCACGCCCGAAACCCGAATGGCCAACGCCATGAAGCGCTGCGCCGACCTGCCACCCGACAACAAGGCCACCTGCGAACGCATGGTGCACGGTGAAGGCACCGTCAGCGGCTCCGTGGCTGGTGGCGGCCTGATTCGCGAACTGGTCACCCCGGTGCCGGCCGTCCCGCCCATGCAGCCCATGCCACCCGCCCAGCCGCCACCGCAACCCATGCCACCGCTGCAGCCCACGCCGGGTGCACCGGCCGTGCGTTAAGCGCCCAGGCCCGCAGCGCGCAGGAACGCGTTGTTTTCATCCGCGCTACCCACCGTCACCCGAATGCAGCCCCGCAGTCCCTGCAGGCTGTCCTGTCGGCGCACCAGCACCCCCTGCGCCAGCAGGGCTGCGTGGGCCGCAGCCGCGTCGGGCGTTTGGATCAACAGGAAGTTGGCGTGTGAGGGCAGCGCCTTCCAAGTGGTGTGTGCCTGCAAAGCCGTGGCCAGACGCTCGCGCTCAAGCCGTGTGAACGCCACGCGTTCCTGCACGTAACCCGGGTGTTCCAGCGCCACCTGCGCACACACCGTCTGCAAAAGCGACACACCGAACGGCGGCACCAGCTTGCGCAGCTGCCGCGCCAGCGCGTCGGACGCCAGTGCATAGCCCAGCCGCACGCCCGCCAGTCCCCAAGCCTTGGAGAAGGTGCGCAGCAGCACCACGTGTGCGTGCCTCTGCGCGAGTTCGCGCGCGTCGTCGGGCGCGAAGTGGTGGTAGGCCTCGTCCACCACCAGCAGCCAGCCGGGACACGCCAGCGCTAGCCGCTCCAGCTCGTCCAGCGCACACAGCGAGCCGGTGGGCGCGTGCGGGCGCGGGATGTAGACGACACCGTGCGGACCCTCACCCGCAGTGCTGCCCAGCGCGGCCATCACCGCGTCCATGTCCATCGACATGTCGTCGCGCAGAGGCACCTCGGTCAGCGCAGCGCCGAGCAGTTTCGCGTCCAGCGCATAGAGCGCAAAGTTGGGCGTCACCGTGACCACCCGTCCACCCAACGCACAGAGCTGGATCAGCAAGGCGATCAGCACATTGCTCCCGGTGGTGACCACCGTGCCTGCGGCTGCCCAGCCGTCGTGCGCGGCGATGGCTGCGCTCAAGGCCTCGGCGTTGAGATCGGTGTAGCGGTGCCACGGCACATGGCGCAAGCGCTCCAGTGCCATGGCCTTCAGCGCGTCGGGAAAGTCGGCGAACGACTCGTTCTGGTCGAGCTTGACCGGGGCGTGGACGGGGGTGAAGGGGTAGTCCGGACTCTGGAGCACGGCGCAGCGGATGGGCAGGGTCATGGATCGATTGTCCAATGGCTCTAGCGCCTCAGCCCGGGGAAAGGTGGATTTCAATCCCCTGCGTCGTTCTCGCGCGGCGCGGTGAGCGTCAGCAAAATGTCCGCGTACCAGGCGCAGTTCAGCCCCAGCGATTCGTCCAGCACCAGGTCGCGGTCGCCCATGTCCATGCGGGCCGAGTGCACGCCCAGCAGTTTCCAGGGCAGGGCGGCGTCCTGGGCGGCGGGGGAGGTGTCGCGCATCACCACGGCAGCGCCGCTGGTGCCGCGGTGGGTGCGGGCGTCGGTCAAAAAGTAACCATTGCCCTGAAAGCGGATGCCGTAGGGTGAAGCAATCACCGCGTGGCGCAGCACCGGCAGGTGGTGCAGGGCGTCGTGGAAGCCGAGCGGAAAGCCCACCACCAGCAGCGATTCGCCGGGGTGCACTTCGGAAAAGTCGTGCGACAGGTGGGCCGGGCTGAAGGCGCGGATGACCGACTCGTCCGGCAGCGCACTGCGGTCGAGTTCGATCACGGCCACGTCGATGTCGCCGCCGCTGTCGCTGCCCTGGCGCCACACGGCTTCGCCTTCGCTGTAGAGCAGCATCGAAAAGCCGGTGGAGCGCGTGAGGTTGCTGGCGTCCAGGTGCAGCTCGATTTCCAGCCGGTCAGGGAAGTGTTTCGTGTCTTCGTCGATCACCACGTGGCGGCTGGTCACGAGGAACAGGCGGTCGTCGCGTTCGAAGAAGAAGCCGCTGGCGTTGGTGAGCGCCTGCTTGCCGTGGAAGGTGGAGACGCGCGGCGCAGCGAGGAACAGCGGGTCGACCGGCGCGGTGATGGGGGCCGCGTTGTCGCCCTCCGCATTGCCGGTGGTGGGCGCGTTCACGGGTGCGGGTTCGGGGTAGATCGGGGGTCGGTTCATGGTGTGAGTGTCGCACCCTTCAACGCCAGGAGCGCGAAGGGATTGAGGAGCGCGGGAAGGTTGAAGGCGGGGTGAGCGGGTGCCCGTGGTGGCGCCTTGGGCGCGGCTGCCACGGGGGCGGGAAAGTGTTTCGAGACAAAGGCCCAGACCAAACGCGAGGCGTCGGGCCCCTGCGCGTCGCTGTAAGGCTGGTTGGCGGCACCCCCGCTCCAGGCGTGGCCGAGCTGGTCCACATCGATCAGCGTGGCGGCGATTCGGCCCCGGTGTTTGAAGTCGGTCACTTGCATGGGGTGGCGCTGGCCGCGCTGCTGGCTGCGCGTGGCGCCGGCTGCCGCGCCAGCGGCCAGTGCCCATGCGGCGGCAGCGGCGGCACCGTTGCGCGCGGCTACCACGGTGTCGCGCCCGCCCTGGATCACCAGCAGCGGGGGCAGCGGCAGCAGCGCCTGCACGGGCGACGGCGACAGGGGTGCGGGCAGGCGGTGCCCCCGCATGGCGGCCAGCGCGGTGGCGGTGGATTCGGCGGCGCCGGGCGCAATGCCCGAGTGCATCACCACCGCCTTGAAGCGGGCAGGGTGGTGCGATGCGATGAGCGCGGCCATGCTGGCACCCGCCGAGAGGCCGGCCAGCGCCACGCAGGCGCGGTCCACCGGCTGCAGCAGACACACCTGATCGATGGCGGCGAGGATCAAGGCGACTTCGGTGTGCGCGCGCCCGTTGCGGGTGTCGTACCAGTTCCAGCAGCGTTGTGCGCTGGCCAGGCGGTCTTGCTCGGGGTAGAGCACCAGAAAGCGCTCGCGCCGGGCGAGTGCGTTCATGCGGGTGCTCAGTGCAAAGCCGGCGGCGTCCTGCCCGCAGCCGTGCAGCATCACCAGCAGCGGCAGGCGCTCGCCCGATTGCAGGTCGGGCGGGCGGTAGAGGTGGTAGCGGCGCGCGCCACCCGGCCCCAGCGCCATGCCACCGAGCCAGTCGCCCGGCGTGGCCGGTGGCGGCTTCGGGGTGGTGGCGCGCTTCACCGCGGTCTTGGCGGCCCGTGTCTGGACAGCGCGCGTGTTGCGCGTCAGCGCGGCCAGGTGGCGGTTGAACATCCGCACCCAGGTCGACGCAGCCGTGCGCTTGGCCATGGCGGGTGGTTCCTCAGGCTTTCAGGAACGCCAGCAGGTCCTTGGCCAGGCGCTGCTTGTGGGTGACGAACAGACCGTGCGGCGCGCCCTCGTATTCGATCAGCTGGGCACCGGCGACGGCGGGGGCCGCCAGGCGGCTGGAGGCCGCGATCGGCACGGTCTTGTCGTCGGTACCGTGGATGAACAGGGTGGGCACATCGAACGCGGCCAGATCGGGGCGGAAGTCGGTGCTGGAGAAGGCGCGCATGCAGGCCACCGTGGGCCGCAAGCCGGCCTGCATGGCCATGCCGTGCGCCCAGCGCAGGGTTTCATCGCTGACGCGGCTGTCGATCGAACCCAGGCAGAAGAAGTCGCGGAAGAAGCCGGTAAAGAACTTTGCCCGGTCGTCGCTCAGCGCGCGCGCTGTCTTGTCGAACGCCGAACCTTCGGCACCGGCCAGGTTGTCGGGCGTCTTCAGGCGAAACGGCAGCACCGAGGAAATCAGCGCGGTGCGGGCCACGTTCTTGCCGCTGTGGCGCGACATGTAGCGCGCCACCTCGCCGCCGCCCATGGAGAAGCCCACCAGCGTGGCGTCCTGCACGTCGAGCTGTTCCATCACTTCCCACAGGTCGTCGGCCAGGGTGTCGTAGTCGTAGCCGTTCCAGGGTTGTGACGAACGCCCGAAACCGCGCCGGTCGTAGGCGATCACGCGGTGACCAGCCTCGACCAGCGACATCGCCAGGTCGTCCCAGCTGTCGGCGTTCAGTGGCCAGCCGTGCACGAGCACGACCGGGCTGCCTTCGCCCCAGTCCTTGAGGTAGATCGAGGTCTGGTCGGCGGTGGTGATGCGGTGCATAGGGGCGTCTTTGATGCTGAAAAACGAAAGCTTTCAGTCTCCGGGAGGTCCTTTGAGGCGTCTGTTCGACACCGCACGCAACGGGCCGGACGGCATGGGCCCACACCAGCAGGACTGTGGGCGCTGTGCTGAAATCCGTGGCCTCAACGGTCCTTTCCATGAACTTCAACGACGATTTTTCCCTGCGTGTCTGCAGTTTTTCCGACGGAGCCACCTGGCTGCCTTCGCCCCTGCCCGGCGTGGAACGCCGCCTGCTCGACCGCGTGGGCGGCGAAGTGGCGCGTGCCACCAGCGTGGTGCGCTATGCGCCCGGTTCACGTTTTGATGCCCACACCCACGGCGGTGGAGAAGAAATCCTGGTGCTCGAGGGCGTGTTTTCCGACGAGACCGGCGACCACCCGGCCGGCACCTACCTGCGCAACCCGCCGGGCACGCGCCATGCTCCGTTCTCGGAGCCTGGGTGTGTGCTGCTGGTGAAGCTGTGGCAGTTCGCAGCCGACGACCTCACGCCCGTGCGCGTCAACACGCTCACTGAACCCTGGCGCCAGGGCATGGTGCCGGGACTCACGGTGATGCCCTTGCACGAACACGACGGCGTGAGCACGGCGCTGGTGCGCTGGGCGCCGGACACGCAGTTCAACTCGCACCGCCACCCGGGCGGTGAAGAGATCTTTGTGCTGGACGGCGTGTTTCGTGACGAACACGGCACCTACCCGCGCCACAGCTGGCTGCGCAACCCGCGCTGGAGCCAGCACACCCCCTTCACCGGGCCCGAGGGTGCGCTGATTGTTGTGAAGGTGGGCCACCTGGGCGCCACCTTCCTGGAGCCTGCGGCGGCCGCCTGATCAGGTGCCGCTGCGCAGCAGCATGGCCGGGTTCAGCCGCATCTGCGCCAGCAGGTAGCGCGCCCCCAGTCCCAGGCTCACACCGCTCACGCCCATGGCGGTGAGCGCACCGGTCCAGTACAGGCCCATGGGGTCCATGTCCAGCCGCCAGCGCAGCAGGCCGGTGGCCAACCCGCTGCCGGCCAGCATGGCAAAACCGGCGGTCACCACCGCGAGCAGCAGGTATTCCCAATACAGCACACGCCGCAGGCTGGACAGGCGCGCGCCCACCGCGTGCATCACCGTGGCTTCAAACACCTGGCGCGCGCGGCTGCTGGCCACCACGCTGGCGAGCACCAGCAGGCTGGCCGCCAGACACACCCCTGCGATCACCGCCAGGCCGGTGCTGGCGCGGCCCATGAGCGCACGCGTCTCGCGCAACAGCGACTCGGTGCGCACGGTGGCGATGTTGGGCGCGACGGCGGCCAGCTGGTCTTGCGCGGCCAGGGCCTGGTCGGCGGGCAGCCACGCCGCACCCACGTGGCGGGTGATGTAGGGGTCGAGCACGCCGTCGCTGAAGATGCCCTCCAGCCACAGACGCGCCTGCATGCGCTGCTGGCTGTAGATGGCGGCGAGCTCGGCCTGCACCGGTGCGCCCAGGATCTCGAAGGTGAGGCGGTCGCCGACCTTCAGGCCGAGCTGGTCCGCCTCGCGGTCCTCCATGGCCACCAGCGGCGCGCCGCTGTGGTTGGCTGGCCACCAGGCGCCGTCGCGGATCACCACGTCGTCGATGTTGCCGGCGCGGCTGCTGAACTTCTGTTCGTCGCGCGCTTCCCGCACCCGCTCACCATCGCTGCTGTCTCGCAGCACCTCGCCGTTCACCTCGATCAGCCGGCCCAGCACCAGCGGCGCGGTGGTGAGTTCGCGCAGGCCCGGCTGGACTTTGAGCGTGTCCTGCAGCAGCGGGATCTGTTCGGTCTGCACGTCGTAAAACACCAGGGCCGGTGCGTTGGCGGGCACGGTCTCGTTCACCGTGCGCAAGAGCGAGGTGACCACCAGCGTGCAGGCCACCAGCAAGGTGAGCGCGGCACCCAGCGAGAGCAGGGCGGCGCGCAGCGGTGAGTCGTTGCGCTGCAGGCCGGCCATGGCCAGGCGCAACTCGAACGGCAGCCTGGCACCAGGCCGGTTGAGCTGGCGCCGTGCCAGGCCACGCAGCACGCGGGTCACGCCTTCGAGCAACACCAGCAGCAGCACCGTGGCCACCACGAAGGCCAGGCCAAAACGCGCATCGGGCACGCTGGCCACCACCAGCACACCCACCAGCGCAGCCACGCCGCCGGTGAGCCACCACACGCGCCTGGGTGTTTTCAGCGTGTTGCCGTCGATGCCGCGAAACAGCGCCGCCGGCGAGACCGACAAGGCGCGACCCAGCGCGGGCAGGGCAAACGTGAGCGCGGTCAGCACGCCGAAGCCCAGTCCCACCAACGAAGGCAGCCACAGGCTGGCTACCAGCGGCGCCAGTGGCAGCTGCTGTGCGGCCGCCAGCGTGCCGCCCAGAGCCAGCGCGTTGCCGATGAGCACACCGCCCAGGCTGGAGAGCAGCGCCAGCATCAGGATCTGCAGCAGCACCAGCGCGGCCAGCCGACCATCGCGCAAGCCCACCGCGCGCAGCGTGGCCAGCGTACCGAGCTTGCCCTGCAGGTAGGCCTGCACGCTGTTGAACACACCCAGCCCGCCAATGAAGAGTGCCGAAAAACCGATGAGCAGCAGGCCCGAGCCGATCTGGCCCAGCACCTCGGCCATGCGGTCGCTGCGCTCCTCAAACGTGCGCACCTCGGCCTGCAGGTCGGGGTAGGCGGCGATGAAGGCGTCGCGCCACTCGGCGGCGGGCCGCGGCGTGCGCACCCGGTAGTGGTATTCGACGCGGCTGAGCGGCTGCACCAGGCCGGTGGCGGCCAGCGCCCCGTCGGCCACCAGCACCGGGGCGCCGCCCCAGTCGGCGCGCAGGCTGCGGTCGGGCTGGCGCACCACGAGTGCGCGCACCTGCAGGCTGAGGTTGCCCACCTCCACCGTGTCGCCGGGTTGCAGGCCCAGGCGCTGCGCGAGCGTGGCGTCCAGCGCAGCGCCCCACACGCCGTTTTGCTCCGTCAGCACGGCGGTCAGATCACCCGCCGGGGCCAGCTCCACCTCGCCGTACAACGGGTATCGCGCGTCGGCGCTCTGCAACTCGATGAGCTGGGCCCGGCCATCGGGCGTGCGCAGCATGGTGCGCAGTTCCACCAGCCGCGAGACATCACCGCGTTCGTTCATCCACGCCATCACCTCGGGCGAAAGCGGCGCGGTCTGCTCCACTTCAACGTCGCCGCCGAACAGCAGGCGCGCGTCGCTTTGCAGCGCGCCCGCCACCTGCCGGTACAAGCCGCCGCCAGCGGTGACCAGGGCCACGCCCAGCACCAGGCAGGCGCAGAAGATCCACAGGTGGCGGCCGCTGGCGCGCAGGTCGCGCCAGGCGAGGTCAAGCAGGAAGCGCATCGGGGGCCCGCACGGTGGCTTTGACTTCGTTCAGGTGTCCGTCGTGCAGGCGCAGAACGCGGTCGCAGCGGGCGGCGAAATCGGGATCGTGCGTCACCAGCACCAGCGTCGTGCCTGCCTCGGTGTTGAGTTCAAACAGCAGCTCGCGGATGGCTTCGCCGGTGTGGTCGTCCAGATTGCCGGTCGGCTCGTCGGCCAGCAGCAGGCGCGGGCGGTGCACCAGCGCGCGCGCAATGGCCACGCGCTGCTGTTCGCCGCCCGAGAGCTGGCTCGGATAGTGTCCTTGCCGCTCGCCCAGGCCCACGCGTTTCAACAGCGCAGCCGCGCGCTCGTGGGCATCGGGCCGGTTGGCCATCTGCAGCGGCAGGGCCACGTTGTCCAGCGCGCTCAGGCTGGGCAGCAGGTGGAACGACTGGAAAACGATGCCGATGCGGTCGCGGCGCAGGTCGGCCAGGGCGTCGGCGTCCATGCCGCCGAGGTCTGTGCCGTCAATGGCCACGCGCCCGCTGCCCGGGCGCTCCAGGCCCGAGAGCAGCAGCAACAAAGAAGTCTTGCCCGAGCCCGACGGCCCGGTGATGGCCACGCGTTCACCAGCGAACACCGAGAGGTTCACCGAGCGCAGCACGTCGATGCGCGCGGCACCCAGCTGGTAGTGCATGGAGAGGTCTGAAATGTCGATCATGCGGGGTGAGTTCGCGTTCAGTGACAAAGGTTCAGTATGCCGAGCGGGCCACGGGCACGCGGTGAGCGGGACTTTTTGCGCGCGCAAGGCCTTGGTGTTGTCCTCGCCTGACGCGAACGGGTCCCCCCGGGCTCTACACTGGGCAGGGTATGTGCAACAGAATGTTGCGCGTGATCCTGTGGTTTCCCGACGGACCGACAACACGTTCATATGAAGCATGGTGCAGGCCCATCGAAGGTGGGTGAACAGGGGAGAGGCGACCTGCCGGGCAGGTGGTGGCGGCGTGGGTGGCGCGCGCTGGCCGCCTCCGCCTTGCTGGCGCTGGCGGCCTGCGGCGAGCCCGTGGTGGCACCACTCACTGTGGGCATGAATCCCTGGGTCGGCTACGACCCGCTGGTGTTGGCCAGGGACCGGGGGCTGACCGATGCGAAACAATTGCGGGTGGTGGAACTGGCGTCCGCGTCTGAAACGCTGCGCCACCTGCGCAATGGTCTGCTCGACGCGGCCACGCTCACGCTTGATGAAACATTGCGCCTGGCCGAAAGCGGCGTGGCGGTGCGCATCGTGGCGGTGCTGGATGAGTCGACTGGCGGGGATGCGGTGCTGGCGGCGCCGCGCATCACCTCACCGGCGCAGCTCAAGGGCGAATTCATCGCGGTGGAAGACTCTGCTGTCGGCGCCCTGCTGCTGCAACGCATGTTGCAGAAAGCAGGCCTGACCCGCGCCGACGTGCGGGTGACCAATGTCGAAGTCGCGCGCCATCTTCAGGCGCTGCAGTCGGGGCAGGCGGCGGCGGCCGTGTCGTACGAGCCGCTGGCGGGTGCCATTGAAGCCGCAGGCTTTCGCCGGATTTTCGACAGCCGAGAGCTGCCGGGCGAGATCCTGGATCTGCTGGTCGTGCGCGCCGAGGTGCTGGAGCAGCGCCCCGAAGCGGTGGACGCATTGCTGCGAGCCTGGTACGCCGGCCTGGATCTGTTCAACCGCGACCTGCCCGGCGCGGCAGAGTCGCTGGCCCGGGGCACAGACCTCTCACCGGCTGCCTACCAGGCGGTGTTGGGCGGGCTTGCGTTTCAATCCCGCGAAGCGTCCGCACGGGAGTTGCAGGGCGACCTGCCACCACTGGCGGAAAAAGCAGCGGTCGTGGCCGAAGCCTTGCAGGCGATCGGGCTGCTCCAGCGTACACCGCGCTGGCAAGATCTGATCGACGGCGCGCCCATGGAGCGCTTGCAGTCTGGAGGCAACGTGCCATGAAGGTGCTGTCTGCCCACATGACCTTGCCAGGGCGCTGGCTGGCGCCGCTGATGCTGGTGCTGTTCGCACTCACCGCGTCCACCGTCAGCCACGTCGTGCAGTTGCGCAACCTGGGCGCGCAGGTGACGGAACAGGAAACCCGGCGCCTGCGCGAGCGCCTGAGCGTGGAGCAGAGCCGTCTGGACTCGTTGTCCGCCCTGGACAACCCGACACTGGTGCGCCGGCTGGTGGGAGGCCTGGGTCTGTACAGCGGCATGCAGCACATCTACCTGCTCGATCGCGACGGCATGGTCAAGGCTTCGCTGGTGCGCTCGGACATCGGACAAGACTTTGTCGAGGTGCTGCGACGGCGCGCCGATCTCGCCGGGCTCGACCAGCTGGTGGTCAGCGACCCGGCGAACGGGGCCATCAGCGTCCTGCATCTGCCGGACGCGCAACAGCTGGTGGGCGTGGCGCCGGTCACCACCGGCCGGCGGCTGATCGCCGTGGTCGACCTGGCGCTGCCGCAGTCGGTGCGTCTGGCCGGCCTGCGCGATGACGCCCTGCGCCAGGGTTTGCTGTTGCTCTGCGTGGCCGGGTTGCTGGCCCTGGTGATGCACCTGGTGTGGTTCCGCCGCGCCCGGCACCTTGCGTCGACCCTCAAGCGCATCGGCGACGGCGAGCTGCAGGCGCGGGTGGCGCTGCAGGGGCAGGACGAACTCGCCATGATCGGCAACGAGGCCGACCGCATGGCCGAGCGGCTGCAGAGCGGACAGACCCAGCTGCGCCACCTGGTCGACCTGGTGGACCGCTCGCCCGTGGTGGTGATCGAGTGGCGCAATGCGCCCGGCTGGCCCATGAGCTACATCAGCCAGTCGGTGGATCAGTGGGGCTATCAACCCCGCCAGTTGCTGCAGGACAGCGTGAACTACGCCGGGCTCATTCACCCAGACGACATTGAGCGGGTCACGGCTGAGGCCGATCGTTATTTCAACAACGGGCCTGACGATCACCGCCAGGAATACCGGCTGCGCTGTGCCGACGGCAGCTGGGTCTGGATCGATGACCGAACCACGTTGACTCGGGATGAACACGGTGTGCTCACCGGCATCAGTGGTGTGCTGCTCGACATCACGGTTCAGAAAGAGGCGCAGCTGGCCCAGCAGGAGCAGGCCGAGTTCCTGCGCCTGTTCTACGAGCTTCCCTTCATCGGCATGGCCATCTCGGCCCCTGGTTCCACGCGCTGGCTGCAGGTCAACAGCCAGTTGTGCACGATCCTGGGCTATTCGCGCGAAGAGCTCACGCGCATGACCTGGACCGAGATGACGCCCCAGCCCGACCTGGACCAGAACCTGGCCCTTCGCGACGACATGCTGAACAACCGCACCGACAACTACAAGATGCGCAAGCGTTTCGTGCGCAAGGACGGCAGCTTCGTGCACACCGAAATCGATGTGCGCGCCGTGCGCAACCCCGATGGCACGCTCAAGCGCCTGTTTTCCACCATCAACGACATCACCGAACGCCTGCAGGCTGAAGCCGCCATCGGCCGGCAGAAAGACCTGCTGGAGCTGGCTGAGTCCATGGCCGGACTGGGCAGCTGGGTGTACGACACGAAGAGCCGCTCCATCTGGTGGTCGCGCCAGATGTACCGCAACACGGGGCGCGACGAAGCGCTGGGGCCGCCCCCCGATCTGGCGGCTTACCTCGCCCACATGCATCCCGACGACCAGGAGATGGTGGGTCGTTTCATGCGGGCCATGCCTGACGACACGACCATGAGCACCGCCGAATTCCGTCGCCACCCCGACCTGGGACCACTGCGCTGGTTTCGGGGCAGCGTGCAGAGCAAGCCCGCTGCCACGGCGGGGTTCTACAGCTACAGCGGCACCCTGCTCGACATCACCCAGCTCAAGCAGGCACAGACCACACTGGAGCAGACCAACGCCGAGCTGGAGCAACGCGTGACCGAACGCACCGCCCAGTTGCGCGGCCTCAACGAAGAGCTCGAAGCCTTCTCGTACACCGTCTCGCACGACCTCAAGGCACCCCTGCGCGGCATCGACGGCTACAGCCAGCTGCTCGAAGAAGAACACGGTGATCAGCTCAACGAAGAAGGGCGGCAGTTTCTGGGCCGCATCCGCCGGGGCGTGCAGCAGATGAGCGATCTGATCTCTGGCCTGCTGGACTATTCACGCATGGAGCGGCGCACCATGGAGCAGCAACGGGTGGACGTGCCGGCCCTGGTGGCGCAGGTGATCGAGGGCTACAGCGCGGACATCGACAGCACCGGCGTGCGACTGAGCCTGACGCTGGAGCCCCTGGTGCTGCACCTCGACCGCGAAGGCATGGCCGTGGTGCTGCGCAACCTGGTGGGCAACGCCATCAAGTTCAGCCGCACCCGGGAGCAGCCCGAGGTGGAGATCGGCGCCCGCACCGAAGGGCAGCGGCGCATCCTCTGGGTGCGTGACAACGGGGTGGGTTTCGACATGAAATACCACGACCGCATCTTCGGCATCTTCCAGCGCCTGCAGCGCGCGGAGGACTACCAGGGCACCGGCCTGGGTCTCGCGCTGGTGGCCAAGGCCGTGCAGCGCATGGGCGGCCGCGTCTGGGCCGAAAGCCGGCCAGGGCAGGGCGCCACCTTCTTTCTGGAGTTTCCCGCATGAAAACGCCTGCCGCCTTGCCACCGATCCTGCTGGTTGAAGACAACCCGATGGACCTCGACCTCACGCTGCGCGCCTTCAACAAGAAGAAGTTTTCCAACACCATCCAGATCGCGCGCGACGGCGAAGAGGCACTGGCTTTCTTTGCGCGCTGGGAAGCGGGCGAACCGCAGCCTGCGGTCATACTGCTGGACATCAACCTGCCCAAGGTCAATGGACTGGAGGTGCTGCAAAAGCTCAAGGAACACCCGGTGTTCCGGCGCATTCCGGTGGTGGTGCTCACCTCGTCGCGTGAAAATTCCGACCTGAACACCGCCTACGACCTGGGTGTGAACTCCTACATCGAGAAGCCGGTCAGCTTCAGCAAGTTCATTGAAGTGGCCGAGCACATCGAACTCTACTGGTGCCTGCTCAACGAGCGGCCCGCCTGACCACCAAGGAATTCCCCATGATCAAGATCCTCATCCCTGTTGATGGCTCCACCCAGTCCATGCTCGCGGCCTACCACGCCATGCGCCTGGTGAGCTCGGGCCTCAAGGCCCGCTTCGTGGTCGCCAATGTGCAGGAAGCGCCCAACCTCTACGAGCTTGTGGTGGCGCATGACCCCGACGTGTTGCACGAGGTGAGCGACGCCGCCGGCCACGACCTGGTGCGCCCGGCGCTGGCGCTGTTCACATCGGCCAGCCAGCTGGTGGAAGCCGCAGTGGCCAGCGGTGACCCTGCACAAACGTTGCTGGAGCTGGTGGAGAGCCACGAATGCGACGCCGTGATCATGAGTGCCCACGGCAGCGGCAACGATGACGGCGATGTCGAGCGTGGGCTGGGTTCGGTGGCGCAACACGTGGTGCAGCACTGCGCTGTGCCTGTGACCATCGTGCGGCCGGCGCCGGTCGAGGCGCCTGAGGAATCCTGAACTTCAGTGGCGTTTGCCGGGCACGAGGGCAGGGTCTCGTGCGATCCCGTCAGCTCAGGTGTTTGCCCACCAGCCCGGTCATCTCGAACATGGTGACTTCATCCTTGCCGAAGACGGCCTTGAGCTTGGCATCGGCCAGGATGTTTCGCTTGTTCTTCGGGTTCTGCAGGTTGTTGGCCTTGATGTATTCCCACATGAGCTTCACCACTTCGGTGCGGGGTTGAGGTGTTGCACCGATCACGGCGGCCAGCTCGGCGCTGGGGGTGAGGGCACGGTTGAAGGCGGTTGGCTTTTTGTCGGTGGTCATCTGGGGCTCTTCAGTTGAAACGGGGATTCTAGGCCTTGCACCCGATCCCACGGCAATTGCCCGCGGTCAAGCCCGCAAGGTGAAGAAGAAGGTGGAGCCCTCGCCGGGCACCGAGTTGGTCCAGACGCGCCCGCCGTGGCGCGTGACGATGCGTTTGACGATGCTCAGGCCAATGCCCGAGCCGCTGAACTCGGCCTGGTTGTGCAGCCGGTTGAACGGGGCGAACAGGCGTTCGGCGAATTTCATGTCGAAGCCGCAGCCTTCGTCGTGCACGAGGAACACGGTGCCTTCTTCCAGCGCGAAGGCGCTCACCTCGATGCGGGTGACTTCTTTCTTTGCACTGAACTTCCAGGCGTTGCGCATCAGGTTGTCGACCACACAGCGAACCAGCGTCGGGTCGGCCAGCGCGTGCATGCCCGGGGCCACCGAGATCTCCGCACGCCGCCCGGGTTCAGAGGCCAGCAGCGATTCGCCGAGTTCGCTGGCCATCTGGCTGAGGTCGACCTCGGTGAGGTTCATCTCCGAGCGCGACAGGCGCGACATTTCCAGCAACGCATCGATCAGGTCGCCCATGCGCACGGCAGAAGCGCCCATGGTCTTCAGCAGCTTGGTCCCCTGCTCGCCCAAGCCGTCGGCAAAGTCTTCGATCATCACCGTGCTCAACCCGGCGATGGCGCGGATGGGAGCGCGCAGGTCGTGCGCGGCTGAATAGGTGAACGTTTCCAGTTCGCGCAGGCTCTGCTGCAGTTCGTCGGTGCGCTCGCCCACCTGCTGTTCCAGGCTGTCGTTGAGCAGGCTCATATGGATCTCGGCGGTCTTGCGCTCGGTGATGTTCTGAACCACCCCGCTCAGACGCCGGCCCGGCAGCGGGCTTGCGTCGATCTTGATCCAGCGGTCGTCCTGGCCCGGTTGCAGCACACGGAATTCTTCGCTGAACTTGCGTGTGGGTCCATCGGTCTTGCACATCTGCTCGGCCATACCCGCCCGGTCGAACTCGTTCACAGCGAGGAGGAATTCGGCGAACGTGAGCACACGGTCTTGCGGCTGGCCCATCAGTTGCGCCGAGTGGTGCGACAGATGCAGTTGGCTGCTGTCGCAGTGAAACTCCACGGTGCCCATCTCTGCCGCGTCCATGGCTTGCTGCAGCAACTGCCGGCTCTCGGCCAGCTCCTTCTCCACGGCGTGGCGCTCCAGAGCCATCTGGATGGTGGCGTGCAGTTCGCGCTCCGAAAACGGTTTGATGAGGTAGCCGTAGGGCCGCGTTTTGCGCGCGCGCTCCAGCGTGGAGTCTTCCGAGTAGGCGGTGAGGTAGATCACCGGCACCGGGTGTGTTTCATGGATACGGGCGGCCACGTCGATGCCGTCCATGGCGCCTTCGATGTGGATGTCCATGAGGATCAAATCGGGGCGGGACTTTGACACCAGCGCCAGCGTCTCGGTGCCCGAGACGGCCACGTCAGGCACGTGGTAACCCATGTACGAGAGGCGTTGCTGCAGGTTGAAGGCCACGATGGCTTCGTCTTCGACGATCAGGATGTGGGCAGAGGGTTTCATGACTTTTCGCCCATTCGGAATGACAGGGTGAATCGGGTGGGGTGGCTTCGCTGCACCTCAAGCTGCCCGTGCAGTTGCCGGGTGAGCAGGTGCACCAGCTGCAGGCCGAGCGATTCGGACTTGGCCAGGTCCAGATCGGGCGGTATGCCCTGGCCGTCGTCGCTGATCGACAGCTTCACCGCTTGCTCGGCGTCCTGCCCGATCTCCACCAGCACCGTGCCGGTCTGGTCGTTCGGAAACCCGTGCTTGAGCGCGTTGCTCACCAGCTCGTTGACGATCAGCCCGCAGGGAATGGCCTCGTTGATCGGCAGCTTCACGTCGGTGGAGCGGATGTCGATGCGAACCTGCCTTGAGCGCGCGCCGTACGACTCGGTGAGCCGGGGCAGCAGATCACCCAGAAAACGCTGGAAATCGACCTGGGCGAAATCTTGTGACTGGTAAAGGGTCTGGTGGATCAGCGACATGGAGCGGATGCGGTTCTGGCTGTCGCGCAGCAGGTCCACCATCTCGGTGTCGCTGATCTTGAGGGCTTGCAGGTCCAGCAGGCTGTGGATCACCTGCAGGTTGTTCTTCACGCGGTGGTGCACTTCCTTGAGCAAGAGCTCTTTCTGCTGCAGCGCTTCGTGGATGCGTTTCTCCGCCTGCTTGCGTTCGCTCAGGTCCAGGATCACCGACAGGATCATCGGGCCCTCGCCGGTTTCCACCGGGTTGATGCCCACCTCCACCGGGAACTCGCTGCCGTCCTTGCGCAGCCCGCTGAGGTCGCGGCCCACGCCCATGGGCCTTGCACTGGGCTCGGACAGGAAGCCGCCGCGGTAGCCGGGGTGTTTGTGCCGGTAGCGCGCGGGAATGAGCACCTCGACCTTCTGGCCAATCAGCTCATCGCTGGTGTATCCAAAGGTGGTTTCGGCGAGCTCGTTGAGCCGGGTGATCTCGCCGTCCTTGTTGACCACGATCATGGCCACGGGTATGCGGTTGAAGGCCTGCCCCAGGTACTCATCGAGCGCGATGCGCTGGCCTGTCATGGATGTTTCCTCCAGAGGTACCGGGCCGTCGGGGGCTCTGCATGTCGTGCCTTGCCGTTCAAGGATGTGGGTGAGCCATACCCTGTCGGGTTCAGTGTACGCTGGCGAACACAATAAGTGGCGGCCCTTGAGCGTTAAGTCGCCGGTCCAGAACTATTTGCGGTTGTCCAGCCGGAAGATTTTCACCGCGTCGTTCATCACCTTGGCCTGCGACTGCAACGAACTGGCCGCGGCCGAGAGTTCCTCGACCATGGCCGAGTTCTGCTGCGTCACCGAGTCGAGCTGGCCCACCGCCTGGTTGATCTGCGCCAGCCCCATGGACTGTTCCTGCGTCGCGCCGGTGATCTCGGCGATCAGGCCGTTGACCTGTTCCACCGAGCCCACGACGTTGGCCATGGTCTGACCGGCGCTGTGCACCAGCTTGCTCCCGTGTGTGACCTTGTCGGCCGACTCGTCGATCAGCACCTTGATCTCCTTGGCCGCGCTCAGCGTGCGCTGCGCCAGGCTGCGCACCTCGCCGGCCACCACCGCAAAGCCCCGGCCTTGCTCACCGGCGCGGGCGGCTTCCACCGCGGCGTTGAGCGCCAGGATGTTGGTCTGGAAAGCAATGCCGTCGATCACGCCGATGATCTCGCCGATACGTTTGGACGACTTGCTGATGTCGTCCATGGTGGCCACCACCTGGGTCATGGCGGCGTTGCCTTCGCGCGCCACGGTGGCTGAACGCTGGGACAGCACCGAGGCTTCGCGCGAGGAGTTCGCGCTTTGCTGCACTGTGCTGGTGAGCTGCTCCATCGAGGCGGCCGTTTCTTCCAGGCTGCTGGCCTGAGATTCGGTGCGCGAAGACAGGTCGGAGTTGCCGGCAGCGATCTCGTTGGACGCCACCTGCACGCCTTCAACCTCGTGGCGCACGTCGGACACCACCGCCTGCAGGTTCACGTTGAGCTGGTTGAGTGCGCGGGCGAGTTCGCCGAACTCGCCGCTGCTGGCGCCCTTGAAGCGCGCCGACAGATCGCCCGCCGCCATCTGGTTGGCAAAGGCGATCGACTGGTTGAGCTGTTTCAGGATCTGGTTGCGCAGGCTCAGCGCGGCGAGCGCGGCGATCACCAGCAGCACCGCACCGGCGCCCAGGTGAGCCGCCGTGCCCATGGAGGCCGCGTACTCACCGACCACCAGCCCGACGACCGCCAGGCCCACCGATGACATGGCGATACGCTTGCCCAGCGTGAGCTGGACCCAGCGTTGCAGGCGACCCATCAGACCGGTGCGCACCACGCGCCCGTGGTGCAGGGCCACACCCTGGTTGCCCGCTGCGTGTTCGCTGCGCATGCGGGCATAGAGGGCTTCGGCGCCCTGCACCTGCTCGCGGGTCGGTTTGGTGCGCACGGACATGTAGCCCACCGCCTGGCCGTTCTCCATCACCGGTGTGGCGTTGGCCACCACCCAGTAGTGGTCGCCGTTCTTGCGCCGGTTCTTCACCAGCGCCGACCAGGGCGAGCCGCTGGCCAGCGTGGCCCACATGTCGCGAAAGGCCTCGGTGGGCATGTCGGGATGGCGGACCAGGTTGTGGTGCTGGCCAATGAGCTCTTCGCGCTCGAACCCGCTGACCGCGACAAACGCAGGGTTGCAGTAAGTGATGCGGCTCTGCAGATCGGTTGTCGAGACAAGGGTCACGCCCTCGGGAATGACGAATTCCTGGTGGGTGACGGGCAGGTTGGTGCGCATGGGGTTCTCGCGGGTGTGTTGGATGAGCGATCCCGCGCCATTCCTGGTGCGTTCTGTTTTAGACCGTACAGACAGTATCGGCCTTGCCCACAAAACATGAAGGGTTGATCTTCAAGACAAAAGCGGGTCAGTACTGCTTGATGTATCGCGCGACCGGCGGGTCTGTTTTCTGGGGTTGCCAGTCTTTCAGGGAGCCGTGTCGGTGGGCATAAACGCTGGTGAATTCGGCCCCGAGCAAAAACACCTGCGCCGAGTAATACACCCACAGCAGCAGCACCACGATGGAGGCCGCCGCGCCGAACACCGAGGCCACGCCGCTTCGCCCGATGTACTGGCCGATCAATTCCTTGCCCACGGTGAACAGCAGCGCGGTGATGGCCGCGCCCAGCCACACGTCGCGCCAGGCCACCGGCACGCGCGGCATCCACTTGTAGATCATGGCGAACACCGTGGTGACGAACAGGTAGCTCAGGCCGAAGTTGATGGCGTCGGCCACCAACGCCAGCTCGCCGAGCCACGGTGCCCACCACTTGCCCAGCGCCGCCATGGCCGCGCTCAGCACCAGCGAGACCATGAGCAGGAAGCCGATGCCCAGCACCATGGTGGTGGAGAGCAGGCGCACGCGGATGAAGCGCAGCACGCCACCGCCCTCGGGGTGGGGTGGTGCGCGCCAGATGCGGTCCATCGCATCCTGCAATTCGGCAAACACGGTGGTGGCCCCGGCCACCACCACCGCCACCCCCACCAACGTGCCCCAGATGCCGGCGCGCGGGCGGTTGAGGCCTTGCAGCAGCGAGTCCACCGCCACCGCGCTGTCGGTGCCCACCAGTTGTGTCAGCTGGGCCAGGATCTCGCCGCGCGCGGCCGGCTCGCCAAACAGCAGACCCGCCACCGAGATCACGATCAGCAGCAGCGGAGCGATGGAGAAGAGGGTGTAGAAGGCCAGCGCCGCTCCCATGCTGGGGGCGTAGTCGTCGAGCCAGGCGTTCACTGTGTCGCGGATCAGGTGCCAGGCGGTGTTCAGCATGGCGTTGCTTCGAAGGTCAGGGTCATGCGCCCGATTCTGGCCGCCGGGCGGCCCGGGCCTGTGTTCGCTGGCGCACGGTGGTGCCGCCGGGTTGTGGAATTTCCCGACATCCGGGCTCAAGTTCGTTGCCGGGCCGCCGATACAGAGCCAAGAACACCGGGCATGTTTGCGCCCGGTGGCCACGTGAAGGGCCCGCCATGATCAACATCTCCTCAGCCACCCCGGTGTCCTGGCCGACACCGCCGTCCACCGCCGTGGCGCCGGTGAGCCCCGCCACGCCGGTCAAGCCGGTGCAAGCCGGTGGGCGCGAAGCGCAACCGGACGGGGAGACCCGGCGCGACGCCCGCCTGCCGCAGCCCCGGGCCGGCGCTCCCCGCCAGCCGGGAGCGGACGCTGCCGACGCGCTGCCGCGAGAAGCTGCGGCCGGCGCCCAGGCCCCGGTTGCCACGCAAGCGAAACAAGAGGCGGCAGCCCACCGCGCGGAACAGGCACTGAAAAAAGCGGAGGCCGACAAGGCCAGCCATCGAAAGGCCATGGAGCGGCTGCAGGATGTGCTCTCCAGCATGTGGGCCGCCAGCGCCGCCGTGGTGGACCAGGCACTCGGACGCGAACCCAAGGCTGGTGACCTGCCCGGCAGCCAGAGCGACACCGCGCCCGATCTCTCGGCGGTGGCCGCCTCCACCATCTCACGCCGCCAGGCCGCCCGCCTGGCCGACGCAGCGCCCACCCCCCAGGGCGGCGAGGCAGCAGCGCATGGCATGCCCTGGCCGGTGATGCCGCCGGCCACCGAAGAAAGCGCAGCCCCGGGTGCCCCCGAGGTGCCCGGTGGCGAAGTGATCGCCTACGACGAGCACGGCAACAGCAGCCTGGCACCGCTGGAAGCGGGCAGCATCATCAGCGAACGGGTGTAGGCACGGCGGGTCGTCAGGCCGGCAGCACCGCCGCGAAATCCCGCAGGGCTTGCTGCGTGCGGGTGGAATCGGCCAGCAGCTGGGTGCCCAGCTCGCGGCGCAAGGTGGGGTTGTCTTCCGGCGCCAGACGTTCGATCTGCGCCGAGGTGCGCACCAGCGCACGGAACCCCAGCAGCATGGCGGTGCCCTTGAGCTTGTGCGCGTCGTAGGCGATCTGCGCCGCGTCACCCGCAGCCAGCGAAGCCAGCAGCACATGCACGCTGCCCTCGGGCGGTTCGAACAGCGTGGCCAGCAGTTCGTCCATGGTGTCGGGCGGCATCATCGCCACGATCTCGGTGTACGACTCGGTGTCGATCAGCCCGGCCGCGCTCGCGTTGAGTTCTTCGGCTGCGGGTGCCTCCGCCACCGGTGGGGGTGCAGCGTCGCCCACCAGCACGGTGGCGGCGTCCAGCAGGCCGCAGCGCTGCAGCGCGCGCTGCAGGTCCTGCGCCTGCAGGGGCTTGCTGGCGAATTCATTGACGCCCACGTCCAGCGCTTTCTTGCACGTGTCGTTCACCACGTCGGCGGTGACCAGCACCACCTTGATGTCCTTGTTCGGGCCGTCAAGGGCGCGAATGGCTGCGGTGGTCGCCAGGCCGTCGAGCACGGGCATGTGGTAGTCGAGCAGCACCACGTCGAAGCGCTGGCGCGCCAGCAGTTGCAGGGCCTCGTGCCCGTTTTCGCAGAACACCGCTTCGTGTCCCATGCGCTCGAGCAGGATGTTCATGTACTTGAGGTTGATCGGGTGGTCTTCGGCCACCAGCACACGCAACTGCCGTGACGGGTCGGTGTTGCCGTACGACGGCGCTTCATGCGGCGGCGCTGCTGTCTCGGGCAGAACCATGTGCACGGTGAACAGCGAGCCCTGGTCCGGCTCGCTGGCGACCTGGATGTCGCCACCCATCATCTGGGCCAGGTTGCGCGAGATCTCCAGCCCCAGCCCGCTGCCGCCGATGCGCCGGCGTACCGAGTTGTCGGCCTGGTAGAAGCGTGTGAACAGCTGGGCCAACGTGGCCGCGTCCATGCCCATGCCGGTGTCCTGCACAGTGAGGCACACGCCGTCGGGCGTGCCTTCAAGCCGGCAGAGGCGCGCCGTGATACTGCCCCGAGGGGTGAACTTCACCGCATTGCCCAGCAGGTTGAAGAGGATCTGGCGCACGCGCGTGGGGTCGGCCATCACCCATTCGGGCAGGTCGGCTTCAACCTCCACCGCCAGCGAGAGACCCTTCTCTCGCGCACTGGCGCGCATCAGGCCTTCAACCTCCTGCGCCAGCGGACGCAGGCGCACCGGCTCGGGCGCCAGCCGCAGCGTGCTGGACTCCATGGTCGACACATCCAGGATGTCGTTGAGCACGCCCAGCAGATGCTGCGCCGAATCGCGCGCAGTCTGCACGTAGTCGCGCTGCTGGCCCGAGAGCCGGGTCTCGTCGAGCAGGTTGAGCATGCCGAGCACGCCCTGGAACGGGGTGCGGATCTCGTGGCTCATGTTGGCCAGAAAAACGCTCTTGCCGTGGTTGGCGGCTTCCGCTTCATCTTTGGCCACAGCCAGCTCGCGCGAGACGGCTTGCAGCTCTCCGTACTGCACGACCTGGCGGCGCAGGTGGCGCACCAGCAGCGCCACGAACAAGAGCAGCACGCCGGCCTGCACGCCGGCCAGGGCAATCACCAGGCGGCCCTGGTCACGCAGCTGGGCGTTGCGTTCGTCCACAAACCGCGCGGTGGCGCGGTTGGCTTCACGGGTGAGCTCGCCCAGCGCGGGTTCGATCTGCTCGATGGAGCGGACCAGTGACTGGCGTGTGGTGCGCGGCTGCAGAAGCTCACCGGCGTCTGCAAAGACCGGGTCGGCCTCGACCACAAATGCGTTCACCAGCCGGATGGCTTCGAGGTAGGCGGGCGTGGTGTTGAGCAGGTCGTTGCGCGGGATGTCCGTGACCACCGCGATGCGGCTGACGAACACCTCGTAGCGTTCCACCAGATGGTCGGCATCCAACACGGCTTCGGGCTCCAGAGACACCTGAATCGCGCTGCCCAGGCGGCCCAGCTCGCGCTCGAGCTGGTACGACTGCCACATGATCGAGTCGACCTGGTTGATCGCCACGTCCTCCATCAGACCGAACTGCTTCCACTGGATGTAGCTCAGGGGCGTGAGCGTCACCAGCAGGGCCGCGCCGATGGCGGCCACCCAGTGCCCTACCCGCCATCCGTTCAAACCGGTTGGCCGGGTGTTCATTGCAGGTCCAGTGCCTTGAGCTGCCAGATCGAGCGTTCGTAGTAGACGGAGGTGCGCAGCTCGGCCGCGTTGTCAAACGGGTAGACCACGAACAGCGGGCCCTTGCTGCGCACGGGGATCGGCTTGTCGTCGATCAGTCGTGCCATGAGCACGCCATGTTTGCCGATGTCCTCAAGCGGGATGTTGATCTTGTAGTCGTTGATGGCTACTGCACTCAGGGTGGTGCCGCTGGACTTGACCAGCGCCAGCACATCCTTGAGCAGCGGGCCGGTGAACTTCACCGGCTTGTCGTACCAGGGCGTGCGGGTGGTGAAGCTGTGCTGGGGCAGCTTTTCGATCATGGCCATGTCGAACACGGCCAGGTTGTCCTTGTTGGTGGCGCCGATCTTGCCGCTCACGCTGAGCACCGTGCGACCCTTGGGCGCCTCCAGGCTTTGGGGAAAAACCAGGGGGGTGGCTGCGGCCAGAGCCAACAGCAGGGTGAAGCGTCGGCGCATGTGCATGATGAAATATTCTGAAAAGAATGGGAAAAGGCGGTGTCAGATGCGGTGGCGCACGCCGGCCGGCGCGCTGGCCAGGCGGTTGAGCACCGCGTTGGCAATTTGTGTAAGCGGCAGGATCTCGTGCGCCGCGCCGCACTGGATGGCCATGCGCGGCATGCCGAAGACCACGCAGCTCGCCTCGTCCTGCACGTAGTTGTAGCTGCCCGCGTCTTTCATTTCGCGCATGGCCTGCGCGCCGTCGGCGCCCATGCCGGTGAGCATGATGCCCAGCGCGTTGGGGCCGAGCACGCGCGCGGCCGACTTGAACAGCACCTCCACCGAAGGGCGGTGGCGGTTGACCGGCTCGGTGTCTTCGACCACGGCCACGTAGTTGGAGCCGCTGCGGTCGATGCGCAGGTGGTGGCCGCCGGGGGCGATGTAGGCGTGGCCGGGCAGGATGCGCTCACCGTGCCGGGCTTCCTGCACGTGGATGCGGCACAACGTATTGAGCCGGTTGGCAAAGCTCGTGGTGAAGCCGGGCGGCATGTGCTGCGTGATCACGATGGCGGGCGCGTCGGCCGGCATGGGCATGAGCACTTCGCGGATGGCTTCGGTGCCGTCGGTGGAGGCGCCGATGCAGATGATCTTCTCGGTGGACACGCGCGGCAGCGCAGCGCGCGGTGGTTCGGCGTGACCGGCTGAGGACGCAGCGCCAGCGCCGGCCGGTGCGGCGGCCGGCAGGCGCTTGACGTGGGCACTCGCGGCCACACGGATCTTGTCCACGATGTCACCCGCAAGCTCTTGCAGACCGCTGCTCACGCCGATGCGTGGCTTGGCCACAAAGTCCACAGCGCCCATCTCCAGCGCACGCAGCGTGGTCTCCGCGCCTTGTTCGGTGAGGGTGGAGACCATCACCACCGGCATGGGCCGCAGGCGCATCAGGCGGGAGAGGAATTCCAGCCCGTCCATGCGCGGCATTTCCACGTCGAGCGTGATCACGTCGGGGTTGGTTTCGCGGATCATCTCGCGTGCCACCAGCGGGTCGGCCGCAGCACCCACGCAGGTCATGTCGGGCTGGCGGTTGATGATTTCGGTGAGCAGGCTGCGCACCAGGGCGGAATCGTCCACCACGACCACTTTGATCTTTGCCATGGTCCTCTCCTTGTCTTCTTGTCGCTTGTTTTAGAACAGGTCCACCGAGCCGCCAGCGACAGCCTTGGCCACCACCGATGCGCTGCTCTTGCGTTCCTGCGTTTCCAGTGTTTCGGGGTGCGAATGGGCCAGCCGCTTGACCATGGCCTTGCCGGTGGCCGGGAAGTAGCAGACCTTGCGCGGGTGGATGTCGAGCACGTCCTTGGAGATCACCGCGATGCGTTCTGTCTGCAGATAGTCCAGCACGAACTGCGTGTTGCGCTCGCCCACGTTCATGGTGGTGAAGGTGTGCATCACCTGCCCGCCGCCGAACACCTTGGCCTGCATCGTCTCGCGCCGGGCGCCGAGCTTCATCATTTCGTTGATGAGCAATTCCATGGCAAACGAGCCATAGCGTCCGCACGAGTCGTTTCCGCCGTCGGGCAGCATGAAGTGGTTCATGCCGCCCACGCGCACGCGGGGGTCGTAGATGCAGGCGGCGATGCACGAGCCGAGCACCGTCATCACCATCATGTCGTCGGCGGTCACGTAGTACTCACCCGGGAGCACCTTCACCGCGTCCTGTTGAAAGTGGTGGTCGTTGTAGAAAAAGCTGGCCTCGCCAGGCTTGCTCTTGCGGGCCTTGAGCTGGTCGAGTCTTGAGGTGGGGGCTGCGATCATGCCGTTGCCTACAGGCGTTCGTAGACCGTTTTGCCGCGCAGGGCAAACAGGTTGCGGGCGTCGCTGAAGTTCTCGGCGTGGCCCACAAACAGCATGCCGCCTGGCTTCATCACACGGTGAATGCGCTCCAGCACCTGGCGCTGTGTGGCGGCGTCGAAATAGATCATCACGTTGCGGCAGAACACCACGTCAAACGGTTCGCGGAACGGCAGGTCGTGGATCAGGTTGACGGTCTGGAAACTCATGTTCTTCTGCAGCTCGGGCTTCACCCGCATGAAGCCTTCATTGCTGCCCTTGCCGCGCATGAAGAAACGCTGCATGCGCTCCGGGCTCAGGCCCTTGGTGCCGTCGGCCTTGTAGACCCCGCGCTGCGCGGTGGCCAGTACCTTGGTGTCGATGTCGCTGTTGACGATCTCGTACGAGCCACTGCCGCCAAGGCCTTCGGTGGCGGTCATGGCGATCGAGTAGGGCTCTTCGCCGGTGGAGGCGGCCGAGCACCAGATGCGCCATTTCTGCGAGCGGTTGGCCGCGAACATCTGCGCCAGGATCTCGAAGTGGTGCGCTTCCCGGAAGAAGGCTGTGAGGTTGGTGGTCAGCGCGTTGATGAATTCCTGCCACTCGGCGCCGTCGTGGTGTTCGAGCCAGTCCAGGTAGGTCTTGAAGCTGTCGTGACCGGTTTCGCGCAGGCGGCGCGACACGCGGCTGTAGACCATGGCGTGTTTGCCGTCGTGCAGGCTGATGCCGGCCTTCTTGTAGATCAGCGCCTTGATGCGTGAGAAGTCGGCGTCGGACCACACGAACTCACGGCCCTCGGCCAGCGGGCCGTCTTCGGACGCAGGTGTCCTGGGGGGCGGCACCGGACGCGCAACGCGTTGGGAGGAGGGGCTCTGCTGCAGCATCGGGTGTCCTGACCGGTTGGGGACTGGGGCGCGCCAGGCGCGCGGGGTGTTCGTCGAAGAAGTTCAGTGCCGCGAGCGGCGCACCAGGCTGGAGGTGTCCAGGATCAGCGAGACCTTGCCGTCGCCCAGGATGGTGGCGCCCGACACGTTGGGCACGCGGCGGTAGTTCGACTCCAGGTTCTTGATCACCACCTGTTGCTGGCCGAGCAGCTCGTCGACCATGAGCGCCACGCGTTGGCCGTCGGCTTCCACCACCACCATGATCGGGCTGGCGCCGCTGTGCTCGAAGCGAGGTACCTGGAACACACGCTCGAGCTCGATCACCGGCATGTACTCGTCGCGCACCTTCACCACTTGCGCGCCTTGCGCCAGCGTGTTGATGTCGTTGGGCTTGATCTGGAACGACTCGATCACGCTGGACAGCGGCAGGATGTAGACCTCGTCGCTCACGCGCACCGACATGCCGTCCATGATGGCCAGGGTGAGTGGCAGGCGCACCGAGACGCGCATGCCGTAGCCTTCGGCCGAATCGATCTCCACCGTGCCGTTGAGCGCGGCGATGTTCTTCTTGACCACGTCCATGCCCACACCGCGGCCGGACACATCGGTCACTTCGTCGGCGGTGGAGAAGCCTGGGGCGAAGATCAGGTTCCAGACCTCGGTGTCGGTCATCGAGTCGGGTGCGTCGATGCCTTTCTCGCGCGCCTTGCTCAGGAGTTTGTCGCGGTTGAGGCCCTTGCCGTCGTCGCGCACCTCGATCAGGATCGAGCCGCCCTCGTGGGTGGCCGAGAGCGTGATCGTGCCGTGCTCGGACTTGCCTTTGGCGCGCCGGTCTTCCGGCATTTCAATGCCGTGGTCGCAGCTGTTGCGGATCAGGTGGGTCAGCGGATCGGTGATCTTTTCCACCAGGCCCTTGTCAAGCTCGGTGGCTTCGCCGTGTGTGACCAGCTCGACCTTTTTGCCCAGCTTGGTGGCCTGGTCGCGCAGCATGCGCGGGAAACGGTTGAACACCACCGACATCGGGATCATGCGGATCGACATCACCGCTTCCTGCAGGTCGCGGGTGTTGCGGTCGAGATCGGCCAGGCCGGCCAGCAGGGGCTGGTTGGCGCCGTCGTCGAGCTCACGGCTCTTTTGCGCCAGCATGGCCTGGGTGATCACGAGTTCACCCACCAGATTGATCAGTTGGTCGACCTTGCTGACCGAGACGCGCAGCGTGCTCGACTCCATGGCGGCGGGTGCGGCGGGGCGGGCGTCGGCCTTGGGCGCGGTGGGTTTGGCGGTGTTGTCGGGTGCGTTGATCACCGCCTGGGCGGCGGCCAGGGCGTGTGCCGGCACGCCGGGTGCGCCGTCAAAGAAGCCGAAGTCCTGGCCGGCGATCGGGTCAGGCACAGCCGGCGCTTCGTCTGTGGCAGCGGCCAGATCAACGATGCGGATCTCTTCCTTGCTCACATGGAAGGTGAAGAGGTCCATCAGGTCGGCGTCCGACGAGGTGGTGGTGGCGCGGTAGACGCGCTTGCTGGCCTGGTCGCAAGGCAGGGGCTCGATGGTGCCCAGCCCGGGGATGTCGCGAAAGAGTTCGGCCACGCCGTCGGCCTGCGCCACGTTGTCCAGCGGACCGATGTGGATCTCGAGTTCGCGGCTGGCCTTGACCACCGGTTTGGTGATGGTGCGGGCCGGTGCGGGTGTTTCCACCACCACAGGCGCTGCCACCACCGGCGCGGGCACAGCCGCCGCCTCGTCACCGTTGGCCAGTGTGTAGATGCGGGCCACGAGCTCACCGGTGGGCGGCGTGTCGTTGCCGCGGCCCTGGTGGTGGGCGAGCTGCAGGCGCAGTGCGTCGCTGGATTCGAGCAGCACGTCCACCATGGCGGCGGTGGGGTTGAGTTCGTGGCGGCGCAGCTTGTCCAGCAGCGACTCCATCTGGTGCGTGAGTTCGGCCACGTCGGCAAAGCCGAAGGTGGCGGCGCCGCCCTTGATGGAATGGGCGCAGCGGAAGATGGCGTTGAGCTCTTCGTCGTCGGCCTTCTCCACGTCGAGCGCGAGCAGCATCTGCTCCATCGTGTCGAGGTTTTCGCCCGCTTCCTCAAAGAAGATTTGATAGAACTGGCTCAGGTCAATGTCGTTGGCCAGGCTTTGACCTTCGTTCATCATTTCACCCATGGTGAAACTCCTTGGCTGAAATGTTGGAGTGAAGTGGCGTGGTGTTTTCCAGAGACACCGAGGATCCGGCTCCGCCGGTCCAAGGGTGTCGCCCCCCTCCCAGGGGGGTGGCGCCGAAGGCGACGCGGGGGGTCATCGAATCACCTTTTGGATGACTTCGATCAACCGGGCGGGATCGAAGGGCTTGACCAGCCAGCCGGTGGCGCCCGCGCTGCGGCCCGCCTGTTTCATCTGGTCGCTGGACTCGGTGGTCAGGATCAGGATGGGTGTGGTCTTGAACTTGGGGTGCTCGCGCAGCTTGCGCGTGAGGCCCAGCCCGTCCAGGTTGGGCATGTTCTGGTCGGTCAGCACCAGGTCGATGCTGTGCATCTGCGCTTTTTCAAGAGCGTCCTGACCGTCCACCGCCTCGACCACGTGGTAGCCCGCTCCGGTGAGGGTGAACGACACCATTTTTCGCATGGAAGCCGAGTCGTCGACGGCAAGAATGGATCGCATGGCTAACTCCGTGTTTCAGTCAAATATCGGCAGATACCGGGGGGTCTTGAATCAGGGCCTGATCGGTCAGAACAGGTCGATGGAGCCGGCGTCCATCTCGCTCTGGGTCACCGGGCTGGGTCGCTCCGGCATCGGGTCCAGGCCCAGCGGGACTTCCCCTTCTTCGGGCTCCATGGCCTCTTCGGCCAGACGCCAGGCGCAGCTCTGCAGCACCTTGCCGGTGTGCACGATGAGCTGGGTGGCCATGTCGTGAAACTGCAATTCCGTCACGGCCTGGTGCAGGCTGGTGCGGATGGGTCCCAGCTCGCCCTGGCGGTTCTCGGGCAGGGCGCCCAAGGCCTCGTTGGCCGTACCGAAGCGCTCCATCAGGTTGGTCGTGGCATGGTCCAGCAAGCCTTCCAGGCGCTGCAGATCGGTCACCGCCATGAGCAGCGAGTCCTGCAGGTTGGCCACCAGATTCACAGGCAGGGAGACGCACGGCGGGGGGTGCTGCATCGTCAGTGGGTCCATGTTGTTGCTCGGGTAGGGCTCGGAATAGGGTGGGCAGTACAATTTTCAAGGTCTGTAAGAAGCTGTATCGGCAGATTACGGGCCAAATTCAGCACCATTTCCCGGGTTGTCCTGCCGCTGCAGCCAGCGGCATGCCCGCCCCGGCCGATTCCGACATCCCCCAACCACCCACCAGGCATGTCCGAGTTTCCCGACAAACCACCGGTCCGCATCCTGCACCTGGAAGATTCGCGGGTGGACCACGCCCTGGTGAAGTTCGCCCTGCAGCGCAGCAAGCTGCCCAGCGACGTGGTGCTGGTCGACACGCTGGACGATTTCCGGCGTGAACTCCTCACCGGCGGGTTCGACCTGGTGCTGGCCGACTACCACCTGCCGGGCTTCACCGGCATGGACGCCTGGGACGTGGTGCGCGAGATGCGGATCGAGATTCCCTTCGTCATCCTCTCGGGCGCGATTGGCGAGACAGCGGCAGTGGACGCCATGCACCGCGGGGTGAGTGATTACTTGCTCAAGGACAGCATGCACCGCCTGTCCCATGTGATCGAGCGTGCGATCGAGGTGTCGGAAACGCGGCGCGAGCGCTCACGGGCGGCCGAAGAGCTGGCCGAGTCGCGCCAGCGGCTGGCCGAACTGGCGGAACATCTGCAGACCAGCATCGAACAGGAGCGCGCCGACATCGCCCGCGAGATCCACGACGACATTGGCGGCTCGCTGGCCGCTGTGAAGCTCGACCTGGCCTGGGTGGGCCGGCGCGAGACCGACCCCGAGGTGCTCAAACATGTGGGCACCGCCATGGAAATGCTGCAGCACGCCCTGGGCGCGAGCCAGCGCATCATGATGAACCTGCGCCCGCCCATCCTCGACCAGGGCCTGGTGGCCGCAGTGCAGTGGCTGGCCGGGGGTTTCGAACGCCGCAGCGGCCTGCGGGTCCACATCCGCCGCTCGGCCGACCAGATCGATGTGCCGATGGACGTGCAGCTCGTGGCCTACCGCACGGCCCAGGAAGCCCTGACCAACATCGCCAAGCACACCCGGGCCACCGCGGTCGAGATCGACCTCAGCGACGGCGAAGGCGTGCTGACCCTCGAAGTGACCGACAACGGCCAGGGCATGGGCCCCGAGGCGTTGCGCAAGACCAAATCGTTCGGGCTGCTGGGCCTGCGCGAGCGTGCCGCCAAGGTGGACGGCTGGCTCGACGTGAGCACATCACCCCGGGGCACCTCGGTCATCCTGTCCGTGCCCCTGACCCCCTCCAACAAACCGGACAGCGCGGCGAAGGCCGCTGAGCAAGCCCATGATCAAGGTGATTTTGTGTGACGACCACGCGGTGGTGAGACGCGGCATCCGCGACACCATCTCGGAGGCCACCGACATCCAGGTGGTGGGCGAAGCCGGCAGCTACCCCGAACTGCGCGAAGCCATGCGCAAGACCGAGTGCGACGTGCTCGTGCTCGACCTCAACATGCCCGGGCGCGGCGGGCTGGAGGTGCTGGCCGCCCTGAAGGACGAGGCCTCCCCCGTCAAAACGCTGGTGGTCTCCATGTACCCGGAAGACCAGTACGCCATCCGCTGCCTGCGGGCCGGCGCGCGCGGTTACCTGAACAAGGCCGGCGAGCCGGCCGAGCTGGTGGCCGCCATCCGCACCGTGATGCAGGGCCGCAAGTATGTGACGGCCGAGGTGGCGCAGATGCTGGTGGACAACCTGCACGCGCCCGAGAGCGAAGAGCTGCACGCCAGCCTGTCCGAACGCGAACTGCAGACGCTGCAGAAGATCGCCTCGGGCAAAAAGCTCTCGGACATTGCCGAAGAGCTCATGCTCAGCCCCAAGACCGTGAGCGTCTACCGCGCCCGCGTGCTGGAAAAATTGCACCTCGCCAACAACGCGGAACTCACGGTGTATGCCATTCGAAATGGCATTGTCTGAGGGCCGGCAGGGCTATTGATGAATTGAATGTGTGCTGGCGCACATTAACAGCTGTCGAAAAATTTGACACTTCTGATGGAATTGGAAGGCTCAATTCAGGAGTGTTTGGACAAGTGGTTGGTACATAGAGGGAATTGGTGTCTGGCACGCTAACTGCGTACTGCAACACCAGTCGAGGGAATTTGATCTCCAGAAATCCCCTGACCTTCTCCCTTTTCCAACGGAACAACTCCATGATCAAACTTTCCCAAATCGCTGCTGCTGCAGTTCTGGCCCTGTCTTTTGGCGGTGCGCAAGCTTCGCTGGTGATCGACAGCTACACCGCTGAACAAAATGGCGTCATTGCTGACAACACCACCAACGGGCAGGCTGTGTTTGCCGCACCAGTGGCTGACGCTGGCATCCTGGGCGGCTCTCGCGATGTGTACATCTCCAAGTTGGGTGACGTGCTGTCCGACCCAAAGCCAGACTCTGGCAACTTTGCAGGCATCACTTCCAGCGTCTTTGCTGGAACCAGCGCGGGTGGCGTGTGGAGCTATAACGAGCAAGCCGGTCAGACTGGCTTTGGCGTGACCCGCTGGGACGGTTCGAACACAGCGGTGGCTATTGATGTCGATGGCCTGGGTGGCAAGAATCTGTTGGCTTCCGGCAGTGCCTTCCAGGTGGACTTGGTTTCGGCCGATGCTGGCCTGCCACTGACTTTCCGGGTGTGGACCGCGCTGACCGGCTCGAACGTCTATGAAATGTTTAGTCGCACTGTCAACGGTGCAGGCGCTGGCAGTTACATCTTCAACTTCTCCGACTTCATCGGTGCAAACTTCGCTGACGTGGGTGCTTTGGAGCTGCAAGTCAACGGCTTTAATCAAGCTGGCGAATTGGACGCACAAGTCGACATGGTCAGCGTTGTTCCAGAACCCGGCACCCTGGCCTTGGCCGGTATTGCCCTGTTGGGTCTGGGCGCCATTCGCCGTCGCCAGTCCTGAATTCCCGGATTGCAATCTACGATTGCAATCCGGTCGAATTGAAAAGCAGCCTTCGGGCTGCTTTTTTCGTTGTGCATGGATTTGATGGACCGGCGTCATTGGTCGATCAATTCATTGATTCATAAAGGTTTTAAAGAATGGCCGCCCGCCAGCGGGTTCATTTTCGCCCGGTGGGGAATAATGCCCCATGAGCACCGTCCCCGCCGCCCCGCATTCCATCTGGAGCCCTTTGCGCCAGCCCGCCTTTCGCGGCCTGTGGATCTGCGGCGCCGTGTTTTTCATTGGCGCGGGCATGCAGACCATGGCGGCTGCCTGGCTCATGGTCGAACTCACCGGCTCCTCGTTCCTCGCCGCGCTGGTGCAAACGGCGGTGTTCCTGCCCATGTTCTTGCTGGCGCTGCCGGCCGGGGTGCTGGCCGACACCACCGACCGGCGCCGCCTGATCTCGGGCGCACTCATGGCCCAGGTGGCTGCGTGCAGCTTGCTGGCCCTGCTGGTGCTCGGCGGCTGGGGCGGGCCGGGGTCGGTGCTGTTTCTGGTGTTTGTGTGCGGGTGCTGCACGGCGGTGCTCACGCCGGCCTGGAACTCGTCGGTGATCGACCCGGTGCCGCGCGAGGAGTGGCCGCAGGCCATCACCGCCATCGGCATCGCCTACAACGCGGCGCGCGCCATCGGCCCCACGCTGGCTGGCCTGCTGTTTGCGCGGCTGGGCGCGGGCTGGGTGTTTGTGGTCACGGTGTTCACCACGCTGGTCATGTGGGCGTCCATCCGGCGCTGGCCGCCGCGCGCGCACCCGCCGTCGAGCCTGCCGCCGGAGCGCCTGTGGGGCGGCACGCTCAGCGGTCTGCGCTTCGCCTGGCACTCGCGCATCATCCTGGCGCAGCTGGTGCGGGTGATGGCCTTCAGCGCGGCGGGTTCGGCGCTGTGGGCGCTGCTGCCGGTGATCGCGCAGCGCCAGCTGGGCACCGGCGCCGAAGGATTTGGTCTGCTCATGGGTTGCCTGGGCACGGGCGCGGTGGCGTCGGGGCTGGTCATTGGCCAGCTGCGTGCGCGCTTCCCGCTGGACGCCATCGTTTCGGTCAGCTGCGCGGTGTTCGCGGTGGTCATGCTGCTGGCCGCGTGGGTGCGTGTGCCCGGCGTGGTCTACCTGGCCATGGCCTTTGGCGGTGCCGCCTGGATGGCCACGATGTCCACCTTCAACACCGCCACCCAGGCCAGTGCGCCGCCCTGGGTGCGTTCGCGCGCCGTGGCGTTGCACATCGTTTCCGCGCTGGGGGCGTTCGCCATCGGCTCGGCCTTCTGGGGCGCGGTGTCCGACATCGCCGGCCTCACCGCGGCGCTGGTGGCTGCGGGCGTGGTCATGGCTGCGGGCCTGCTGCTGGTGCGCCCGTTTCCGCTGCGCATGGGTGCCCTGCACGAGGTGACCCAGGGCACGCCGTGGGACGAACTCTTTGTGGTCGACGAGCCCAGCCCGGCGGCCGGCCCGGTGGCGGTGGAGGTGGGCTACCGCATCCAGCCTGGTGTGGACCAGGCGTTTCTGGACACCATCGCCCGCATGAAAGACCCGCGACGGCGCGACGGCGCGAGCTTCTGGCGTGTTTACCGAGACCTGGGCGAGCCTTCGCGCTATGTGGAGCGCTTCATCGTTGCCTCATGGGCCGACTACCTGCACCAGCGCGCCCGCGCCACCGTGGCCGACCGCGCACTGGAAACCGAGATCCGCGCTTTCCTCGCCGAGGGCGAGAGCGCGACCATGTCGCACTACATCGCGGAGCGTTGAGCGCCGCTGCTCAGTCGCTCGTGCCCGAGAGTTGTTTGCGCAGCTCGGTCTTGAGCACCTTGCCGTAGTTGTTCTTCGGCAGCTCGGTCACGATTTCGTAGCGCTTGGGGCGCTTGAACCGGGCCATGTGGGCCAGGCAGTGCCGGTCCAGTGCTTCGTGCGTGAGGTCTGAGCCCGGCTGCAACACCACGAAGGCCACCACCGATTCGCCCCACTCGGCGTCGGGCATGCCCACCACCGCCGCCTCGGCCACACCGGGCGCGGTGAGCAGCACTTCTTCCACTTCGCGGGGGTAGATGTTCGAGCCGCCGCTGATGATCAGGTCCTTGCTGCGGTCCTTCAGTGTCAGGAATCCGTCCGCGTCCAGGCAGCCCACGTCGCCGGTGAAGAGCCAGCCGTTGCGCACCGCAGCGCTGGAGGCCTCGGGGTTGTTCCAGTACCCGGCCATCACGCTGTCGCCCTTGACCAGCACCTCGCCCACCGCGCCCGTGGGCAGGCTGCGGCCGTCCGCGTCGGCCACGCGCACCTGCACCGGTGTTTGCGCCACACCCACCGAGGCCATGCGTTCGGCCCAGCGCGGGTGTGCGGTGTCGGCCAGTTGCTGGCGCGAGAGGGCGGTGCCCACCATGGGCGTTTCGCCCTGGCCATAAATCTGAACGAAGCGCGGACCCATGACGCGCAGGGCACGCGCGATGTCGGCCGCGTACATGGGCGCGCCGCCGTACACGATGGTCTTGAAGGCGCGCGCCGATGCGTCGGCGTCGATGCCGTGCTGCTCGGCGTGGTCCACCAGCCGTTTGACGATGGTGGGCGCGGCGAACGTGGACAGCGGACCGATGGCCTGGCCCAGCGCGAACAGTTCGGCCGGCTCCACGCCGCCCGAGGCCGGCACCACGTGGCGCGCGCCCGCCATCAGGTGCGGAATGGCGTAGATGCCCGCGCCGTGCGACATGGGTGCGGCGTACACGATGGCGTCATCGGCCGACACCGGGTCCACGTCGATGAAATAGGTCAAGCCCATGGTCATGAGGTTGCGGTGCGTGAGCATCACGCCCTTTGGCCGGCCGGTGGTGCCGCTGGTGTAGAACAGCCAGGCGAGGTCTTGCGCATCGCGCTCCACCACTGGCACCGCCCACGCATCGCTCACCGGTGCGAGCAGCTCGTCGCAGTCGTCGGACTCCACGTCGATCTGCCGCTCCAGCCCGGCCAGCGGTTCGCTGGCCACGTCGTGCGTGACGAAACCCCAGCGCGCACCGGCATTGGCCACGATCCATTCGGCCTCGCGCGGGTGCAGCTTGCCATTCACCGGCACCACCACCAGCCCGGCCCACCACGCAGCCCACAGGATCTCCAGGTACCTCGGCTGGTTGCGCATGAAGAGCAGCACCCGGTCGCCCGGCACCAGGCCGGCGGCCACCATGCGCTGCGCCAGGCCGGCACTGCGTTGTGCCCACTGGCCATGCGTGGCCCAGGGCTCGGTGCCGTAGAAGATGGCGGGTTGCTCGGGGGTTTGCCGCGCGTGACGCAGCAGCAGATGAACCAGGCTCAAAGGTATCTCCATGGGGCCAAAGGCCGGCAGCTACAGTGGAGGCCTATTGTGACCAAGAGGGTGCATGGTGGTGAAGAACGAACAGGGTCGGGCGGTGCGCTGGTGGCTGGTGTTGGCTGTGGCTGTGATGTTGTCTGCCTGCGGCAAGGACGATCCGCAGGCCCGGCTCGAAGCTGCGGTGCAGCAGCTGCAGGACAACCTGGAAGCCAGGGACACCAGCGCAGTCGTCGACCAGCTCGATGCGGGCTTCGCGGCGCAGGACGGCCTGGACCGGGATTGGGCGCGCAAGACCATGACGCTCATGTTCCTGCGCTACGCCAGCGTGAAGGTGATCGCGGTCACGCGCAAGAGCAGCATCGACCCCACCGCGCCGCAATCGGGACTCACGCAGGCGCAGGTGCTGGTGACGGGTGCGCAGGGCCTCATACCCGAGCGGGCGGCGCCCTACGAGGTGCGCATGGAGTGGCGGACCGTGTCCGGCGAATGGAAGCTGACCCGCCTGACGTGGGAGTGAGCCCGGCGTGGTCCCGAATCAACCGCCGGTGAAGATCTCGGTGGCCAGCTTCATGAGCGCGGCCACCGGGGCGTCGAGCATGGGCAGGGTGAAGGCGATGCCCACCAGGCCGGCGGAGAGGGTGAGCGGGAAGCCGATGGCGAAGGCGTTCATCTGCGGCGCGATGCGCGAGACGAAGCCCAGCACGATGTTGACGAACAGCAGCATGCCGATCATGGGCAGGGCGATCCACAGGCCGTAGCGGAACACCACGGCGCCGAGCTCGTGCAGCTGCATGCGGTTGATCGAATCGAGTGCGCCGCCGCCCACGGGGAAGGTGTTGAAGCTGGCGATCACCGCTTGCAGCAGCATGAGGTGGCCGCCCATCACCACAAACAGCAGCATGGTGGTGTTGCCGAAGAAGCGGCCCACCGTGCTCGACTGCGCGTTGGTCGAGGGGTCGAAGAACCCTGCGAAGTTCAGGCCCATCTGCAGGCCGATGACTTCGCCAGCAAGCTCCACCGAGGCAAACACAATGCGCACCGCCAGACCGATGGCGATACCCACCACCACCTGCTGCATCACCACCGAGAACGCCTGCGGGTCGGTGAGTGCGATCACGGGTTGGTCGGCCAGGCCGGCTTGTGCACACACGGCCACGATGAAGGCCAGCCCCACGCGCGTGCGCAGCGGCACCGAGCGCGACGAGAAGATGGGCGCGCTGGAGAAGACCGCGAGGATGCGCAGGAAAGGCCAGAACACCGGTGAAACCAGCGCCATCACCTGCGCTTCGGTGAACGTGGGCATGGTCAGCGCGCGATCAGATGGCGTAGTTCGGAATCGACAGGATCGTGCTGCGGATGAACTCGACCATGGTGGTCATCATCCACGGCCCGGCGATGGCGAACACCGCGATGGCTGCGATCAGCTTGGGCACAAAGGCCAGCGTGGCTTCGTGGATCTGCGTGATGGCCTGGAACAGGCTCACCACCAGGCCCACACCCAGCACCGTGGCCAGCACGGGGGCGGCGACCATGAGCAACATGAACAGCGCGTTTTGCGCCATCGTGAGAGCGGCTTGGGGATCCATGTTGTTTCCTATTGCGCAAACGATGCAGCGAGGGAGCCGATGAGCAGGTTCCAGCCATCGGCCAGCACGAAGAGCATGAGCTTGAACGGCAGCGCCACCAGCACCGGCGACAGCATCATCATGCCCAGCGACATGAGCACGCTGGCCACCACCATGTCGATCACCAGGAAGGGGATGAAGATCATGAAGCCGATCTGGAAAGCGGTCTTGAGCTCGCTGGTGACAAAGGCCGGAACCAGCACACGAAACGGTGCGTTCTCGGCCGTCACATCGTTGGGCAGCTTGGCCAGCTTGGCGAAGAGTTCAAAGTCGGACTGGCGCGTCTGCTTGAGCATGAAGGCGCGCATGGGACCCTGGCCGCGCTCCAGCGCCTGGTCGAAGGTGATGGCGTTGCGCGAGTAGGGCTCGTAGGCGTCGGCGTACACCTTGTCCAGCGTGGGGCCCATCACAAAGAGCGTGAGAAACAGCGACAGGCCCACGATCACCTGGTTGGGTGGTGCCGACTGTGTGCCCAGCGCCTGGCGCAAGAGCGAGAGCACGATCACGATGCGGGTGAAACCCGTCATGAGCAGCAGCACGGCCGGCAGGAACGAGAGCGCGGTGAAGAACAGCAGGGTCTGGATCGGCACCGAGTAACTGGTGCTGCCGGTGCCCTGACCGATCATCAGTGGCAGCGACGGGCCGGTGACGGCGGGCGCACCCGGTGGGGTGGGCAAGGGCAGGGCCTGGGCCCAGACACCGACGGCCAACAAGGCCAGCGCGCCGAAGACGAGGCCGCCGCGCAGCAGGTTAACGGGGCGCATTCGGGGCCTTCATGAGTTGTGAGAGGCGTGCGGCAAAGCCGGTGGCGGGCACCGAGGGATCCGCAGGCAGGGTGGGCAGTTCGGCCGGTAAGGGCATCTGGTGCAGCGCGGTCACGCTGCCCGCCGCCACACCCAGCACCAGGCAGATGCGCTCGGCGCCCTCACCCACCTGCACCGTGACCACCCGTTGCTGCGGGCCCAGCGACAGGCTGGAGAGCACGTGCAGCGCCGGGCCGCTGTGGCCAGCGATGCCGGGCAGGCGGCGGCGCGCCCACTTCAGGGCGAAGGCCATGCCCACCATCAAGGCGAGCAACAGCAGCGCGGGCATCGCGTTTTGCAACATGGGTGTTAGAGATAAGGGGGTTGAAACCAGGGATGACGAGGGTCCGGCTCCGCCGGCCCCAAGCATCGCCCCCCTTTCAGGGGGGTGACGCCGAAGGCGGCGCGGGGGGTGACGTGACCTGCGGTCACGTCCTACTCACTCGGCGCATGCGCTCGGACGGCGTCACGATGTCGGTCAGGCGGATACCGAACTTGTCGTTCACCACCACCACCTCGCCCTGTGCTATCAGGTAGCCGTTGACGAGCACGTCCATGGGCTCGCCGGCCAGCGCCTCCAACTCCACCACCGAGCCCTGGGCGAGCTGCAGGATGTGCTTGATCGGGATGCGG
>JBBQKZ010000009.1:0-54757 GCA_038327405.1 Burkholderiales bacterium
CAACCGGGTGACGATACCTACACGCGGCGTTCCCTGCGCACCGATCTGTCCCGGGCCGTTCTCGGCGCCGGGCACCACCACCGAGCTGTATTGCAGGCCGCTGCGCGCCACCGCCGCACGCAGCGCCAGTTCGTCCCACACTTCCTGCACCGCGATCACGTCGGCGTTGAGCGTCTTGAAGCGGTTGCCCAACCAGTCCACCTTGCGGTCGAACTCCGTTTGGCTGTAGGGGTCTTGCCCGTCGTAGAAGTGGCGGCCGGGCTGCGCCAGGTTGAGCACGTTGCAGGTGGCCACCATGAGCGTGGCCCAACGTGGCGACGCCCCGTTGCCGGGAAGGGCAGACGGGGCGTCGGAGGGGGGCAGAGTGCGGTCGGTTTGCATCACCGCACTGTAGTTTGAAACCGCTTAGCGGATGCGTCCGTAGTTGGTGCGCAGGGGATCGGCGTTGCCGCCACCGCCGCCACCACCACCACTGCGTGGGCCGCCTCGGCCGCCACCGCCGCCACCGCCTTTGCCACCGCGGTTGCCGGTGCGCATGGCGTCGATACTCGTGCGCAGCGGATCGGGCTGGCCGCCCGGGTTGGCCGCACGTGGGCGCGGTTCCTTGATGCGCAGGCTGCCCAGGTGGGCGTTCGGGCCTGGCTGGCGCTCGGCACCGGGTTCGCGGTCTTCACGCGGGCCACGGTCTTCGCGCGGTGCGCGGTCCATGCGCTCACTGCGTTCGGCCTGCTGGCGCGGCGGGCGTGGGCCCTGGCCGCCAACGTTGCGTGGGCCGTTGTTGCTGCGTGGCTGGCCGTTCCCGCCGCCACCGTTGCCATTGGCGCGTTGGCCGCCACCATTGCCGCCACCGCCACGGCGGCCTTCGCCGCGTGGTCCGTCGATCTGGGTGCCGTCACCGGCCGGGCGCTGGCGCTGGCCACCGCCGCCACCGTTACCGCGGGCTTGTTGGGGCTCACCGGCTTTTTTCTCGCGCACGCGCTGCATCATTTCCGTGCGCGCGGCCTTGGCGGCCGCGGCCATCACGTCGCGGCTCGGCGGCTTGCCGGCACCGCCCCAGATGGTCTGGCGGCCCATGGCGATGGGCTCGGCCTTCTCACCCGGCTCGGGCATGAACTCGGGGAACATCTGCACGGGAATGCGCTGCTTGGTGAAGCGCTCGATCTCCATCATGAAACCTTCTTCGTCCAGGCTCACGAGGTTCACCGCTGCGCCGTCGTTGCCCGCCCGGCCGGTGCGGCCGATGCGGTGCACATAGTCTTCGCACACGTTCGGAATTTCGTAGTTCACGACGTGCGGCAGCTCGTCGATGTCGATGCCGCGGGCCGCGATGTCGGTGGCCACCAGGGCGCGGATGTCGCCGCTCTTGAAGCCGGCCAGCGCCTGGGTGCGGGCACCCTGGCTCTTGTTGCCGTGCAGGGCCATCGCCTGGATGCCGTTTTTCGTGAGGAACTCTGCCACGTTGTTCGCGCCGAACTTGGTGCGGGTGAATACGAGCACCTGGCTCCAGTTGTGCTGGTTGATGATGTGCACCAGCAGGGCTTTTTTCTTGCCACGACCCACCGGGTGGATCACCTGGGTGATGCGCTGCACCGTGGTGTTGCGCGGGGTCACCTGAATGTGCAGCGGGTCCTTGAGCAGGTTGCTCGCGAGATCGCGGATCTCGTCGCTGAAGGTGGCTGAGAACAGCAGGCTCTGCTTTTCTTTCGGCACCAGCGCCAGGATCTTCTTCACGTCGTGGATGAAGCCCATGTCGAGCATGCGGTCGGCCTCATCCAGCACCAGCATCTGCACGCCGGAGAGGTCCAGGAAACCTTGCTGCTGCAGGTCGAGCAGGCGGCCGGGGGTGGCCACCAGCACGTCAACGCCGCGTTTCATGGCGTTGATCTGCGGGTTCATGCCCACGCCGCCGAAGACCACGGTGGAGGTGAGCGTCAGGTGTTTGCCGTAGGTGCGCACCGACTCTTCAACCTGCGCGGCGAGTTCGCGGGTGGGGGTGAGCACCAGGGCGCGGATGGCCACGCCGCCGAAACGGTTCTTGGCGCGTTCGCTGCTCGCCAGGCGTTGCAGCAGGGGCAGCGTGAAGGCAGCGGTCTTGCCGGTGCCCGTCTGGGCGCCACCGAGCAGGTCGCGCCCGGCCAGCACGGCGGGAATCGCCTCGGCCTGGATGGGGGTGGGGGTTTCGTAGCCATGCTCACGCACGGCTTGCACGATGGCCGGGGCCAGATTCAGATCGTCAAAGGTCATTTTTTTGAAGGCGCCCGTCCAGGGCGCTGGGGGCATCGGCCACTCCGTGCGTCGCTTCGGTGTTGGAAGCAGCGCCCGGCCAGTCTGGGGCAGATGGATTCAGGGGTTTGGTGTCGGCCAGTGGTTGGCGAGCACCCCAGCGAAAGGCTGGTGTTGAGCCAACTGAAGTGCTCAACGAGCCGTATTGTCGCATGCTGGGATAATCAGAGGTTGCGCGGCCGTCCTGGCTGCAGATTCCTCAGGCACACAGCAATGGCTCAATACGTCTTTTCCATGAACAAGGTCGGCAAAATCGTGCCGCCCAAGCGTCAGATCCTCAAGGACATTTCGCTCTCCTTCTTCCCCGGCGCCAAGATCGGCGTGCTCGGCACCAACGGTTCGGGCAAGTCCACGCTGCTGAAGATCATGGCCGGCATCGACAAGGAAATTGAAGGCGAAGCCATTCCGATGCCGGGCATCCGCATTGGCTATTTGCCGCAGGAGCCACAGCTCGACCCCGAGCAAAGCGTGCGTGAAGCGGTGGAGAACAGCATGAGCGGTGTGCGCGCCGCGCAGAAACGCCTGGAAGAGGTGTACGCCGCCTACGCGGAAGAAGACGCCGACTTCGACGCGCTGGCCGCCGAACAGGCGCAGCTGGAAGCCGTCATCTCCACCTCGGGCACCGACGGTGAGCACCAGCTGGAAATTGCGGCAGACGCACTGCGCCTGCCGCCGTGGGACGCCAAGGTCGGCGTGCTCTCCGGTGGTGAAAAACGCCGCGTGGCACTGTGCTGCATGTTGCTCTCCAAGCCCGACATGCTGCTGCTCGACGAACCCACCAACCACCTGGACGCCGAGTCGGTGGACTGGCTGGAGCAGTTCTTGAAGCGCTTTCCCGGCACCGTGGTGGCCATCACCCACGACCGCTATTTCCTGGACAACGCGGCCGAGTGGATTCTCGAACTCGACCGTGGCCACGGCATTCCGTACAAAGGCAACTACTCGACCTGGCTGGAGCAGAAGGAAGCCCGACTGGAGCAGGAGCAGCGCACCGAAGACGCGCGCACCAAGGCCATGAAGAAGGAACTCGAGTGGGTGCGCCAGAACCCCAAGGGCCGTCAGGCCAAGAGCAAGGCGCGTCTGGCGCGCTTTGAAGAACTCAGTGATGTGGACTACCAGAAGCGCAACGAGACCAACGAGATCTTCATTCCTGTCGCCGAGCGCCTGGGCAACGAAGTGTTCGAGTTCAAGAACGTCAGCAAGAGCTTCGGCGACCGCCTGCTGATCGACAACCTGAGCTTCCAGATCCCGGCGGGCGCCATCGTCGGCATCATCGGCCCCAACGGCGCCGGCAAGTCCACGCTGTTCAAGCTGATCTCCGGCAAGGAGCAGCCCGACAGCGGCGAAGTGAAGATTGGCCAGACCGTGCGCATGGCCGTGGTGGACCAGAGTCGCGACGACCTTCAGAACGAAAAGACGGTGTGGGAAGACGTCTCCGGCGGTCTGGACATGATCACCGTGGGCAAGTTCCAGATGCCCAGCCGCGCGTATTGCGGCCGTTTCAACTTCTCCGGCGGCGACCAGCAAAAGCGCGTGGGCAGTCTCTCGGGTGGTGAGCGCGGGCGCCTGCACCTGGCCAAGACGCTGGCCGAAGGCGGCAACGTCTTGCTGCTTGATGAACCTTCGAACGACCTCGACGTGGAAACCCTGCGCGCGGTCGAAGATGCGTTGCTCGAATTCGCCGGCTGCGCGCTGGTCATCAGCCACGATCGCTGGTTCCTCGACCGCATCGCCACGCACATCCTGGCCGCCGAAGGCGACAGCCAGTGGGTGTTCTTCAACGGCAACTACCAGGAATACGAAGCCGACAAGAAGAAGCGCCTGGGTGAAGAAGGCGCAAAACCAAAACGGATGAGATTCAAGGCATTGAAGTAAACCTACCCCCGCGCCGGCCCGATGCTCGAGCCGTCACCCCCTTCCAGGGGGCAATGCCTGCGGGCCGGGAGACCCGGACCCGCGGCATTCTTGAATGACTTCCCCTCACGCGTGCCACCCATGTCCATGACCGAAGAACAAGTTCTTGGCGCCACCCGCCACTGGCTGGAAAAGGCCGTCATCGGCCTGAACCTCTGCCCGTTCGCGCGGGCGGTGTACGTGAAGAGCCAGGTGCGCATCGTGGTGAGCACTGCCCGGCATCTGGACGCGTTTCTGGACGACCTCGATCGTGAACTCTCCTTGCTCGTGAATACGCCGGCCGAGGAGATCGACACCACGCTGCTGGTGCACGCCTCGCTGTTTCCCGACTTCGAGGTCTTCAACGACTTCCTCAATGTGGTGGACGACGTCGTGGAAGAGCACGAGCTCGAAGGCGTGATCCAGGTCGCGCCGTTTCATCCGCTGTTCCAGTTCGAGGGCACCGAGCCCGACGATGTGACCAACTGCACCAACCGCTCGCCGTTTCCCACCCTGCACCTGTTGCGCGAAGAGAGCGTTGAGCGCGCGGTGGCCAGCGAGGGGGGTGACGCGGACGCCATCGTTGAACGCAACCTGCAGACCTTGCGCGACCTCGGGGTCGATGGCTGGCGAGCCCTGCTGGCTAAAGCCTGAACAACCGGGACATCCGGTTTCTTTTCCCGGTTGTGCGTGGGGGGACGGGTGGTGACAATGTTTATATCGATGACATTGGTCCTTTGGACAGAAAGAATCCGCCCGCATGGATGCCCACCCCCAGGCCTTTGAAGCCTGCCTCAAGGAGGCCCTCGCCCAGACGCGCGAGTGGGTGCCACGCTGGCTGGACAAGCTGCACACCGCGCTCAAGGAAAAAGAACTCTCTGCCCGCCACCTCAACGACAAGCATGGCCTGGTCGAGGCGAGAACCTCACTCGAAACCCACCGTGACCTGATCGCAACCCAGTTCCTCGGGGAGCTGGCCGACGCGGTCGGCAATGCACTGCCCGCCACCTCCACCACAACCCAGCCACGCGTGGCGAAAACCGTGAGCTTCGATGAGCTCGAACTCATGGGCGATGACCAGGTTCAGGAGACGGTCGAGCTCGCGCGGGTGCAGCAGATCGTGAGCATGACGGTGGACCAGGAAATCGTGGAGCTCACCGCTCGCCTGTGCACAGCACAAGGCATGCAGGTGGTCAACCCGGAAGCCAATCCCTTGCGAGCCGAGGTGGTGGTGGGAGCGTTGATCAAGACGCTCAAGGCATTGCACATCGGGCCAGCCGTTCGTTCCCGCTGGTTGCAAACCGGCGCCATCTCGCTGGGCAACGAGTTGCAGGGTCTCTACACCCGGCTGAGTGCCATGCTCGACGGCATGGGCATCGAGGCCGCCGGCTACGCCGTGATCCAGTCGCCCGATGCCCGCCCGACTTCGGGCGATTCCAGCTTCGGCCGGGGCAGCGGTGGGGAGAAGGAAGAGTCGGCGCCCGGATCCGAAGCATTGCTCACCCTGGACCACTTGCACCAGTTGCTGGTGGGCAACCTGGACCAGCCTGACGAACAGGGCCTGCGGGCGCCCGGCACCGCCGGCACCGGCAATGCCATGGTCCGCACGCTGGCCAGCGAAGTGGTGTCGCTCATGCTCAAGCAGATTGCGGCCGACGAGCGCTTGCTGCGCCCGGTGCGCGAGATGTTGCAGGACATGAAACCCGCGCTGCTGCAGGCGGCCCGCACCGAACCGCGCTTTTTTGCCGACCGGCAAAACCCGGCACGCCGCCTGCTCGACGCCCTCACCGAACACAGCCTGGCCTACACCCACGAGCAGGACCGTGGCTATGCCGCCTTCTCGCGGCAGGTGCGCGGCATCATCGACGCACTGCAGAAACCGGATGGCGATCTGACCGATCGCTTCTCGGGCCTGCTCCAGGGCTTCAACCGTTCGCAGACCGAAGCCATGGCCCCCGAGCAGGTGCAGGCCCGCGGGCTGGCTGTCAAGACACTGGTGCGCGTGGAGCAGCGCAATCTGCTGGCCGAGCGCGTGGCTGCCGAGTTCCGCTCGCGCAACGATTTCGCCCGCTCTCCCGGCGTGGTGCGGCGTTTCCTGACAGGGCCCTGGGCCCAGGTGGTGGCGCAGGCCCGGCTGGAGGTTTCCACCGCCACCGGGCTGAGCACGTCGGAAGTGCCCGCGATGCGCTACACCGACATCCTGCCCGACCTGCTGTGGTCGAGCCAGCTGGCGCTGGCCAGCCTGAACCGGCCTCGCCTGGTCAAGATCATTCCAGGCGTCTTGCGCACCTTGCGCGAAGGCCTGGATTCGATCGACTATCCGCGTGAACAGTCGGAGGGTTTTTTTCAGGCCTTGATGGGACTGCACGAGGCCGCCTACAAGACGCAACGTGCCGAGATCCAGCAAGATTCACTGCCGAGCCAGCAGGGCGACATCGACCTGGAGCCCTGGATGCAGCCGGCCGAGGCGCGCAACACCGGGTTCATGGATGACCTCCCTTCCGAGTCACTGCCCGACACCCAGCCGTCCTTTGTGGACACCCAGCCCATGCAGCGGGAGTGGGTGGAGCTCAAGGCGGAGATGGCGGCCCAGCAACCGGTCTCGCAACTGAGCATGGGCACCTGGGTCGACATGTGGCAGGACGGCCAGGCCGTTCGCTGCCAGATCACCTGGGCCAGCCCGCATGGCACGCTGTACCTGTTCGCTGGTGTCAACGGCCGCTCCCTGTCCATGACCCGCCGCGGGCTGGACCGACTGATCGAGCAGGACAAGCTGCGGGTGGTGGCGGATCACGGGGTCGTGAACGAGGCTTTGGATGAGGTTACCCGTCAAGCCTGGCTCAACAGCCTGAAGGCTGAACGCTGAAGGTATCCAGGGAAGAAGTCCCTCGCGCTCCCCTGCTGCGTGTTCAGACTTTTCTCAGCAGTTTCTTGCGCACCAGGTGGATGTTGTTGCGCAGCGCGTAGAGCTCGTCGGTGTACGACAGCGGCACCACCACCTTCTCCACCTTCGACTCCATGGCATCGAGCTGCTCGACCAGTTCGGGCGCCTTGTCGGGCGCGGTCTCGAAGCGTTGCTCCACGTCGCGCAGTTCGGCGTACCAACGGAACACGCGCTTGCGGATGCGGAAGGTGTAGAGCGGGGGCACGATGCGCGAGAGGGGAAGGGCCAGCGCCAGGATCAGGCCCATGGCCAGCCACATGCGCTCGATCAGGTTGGCGAGCCAGAAGGGCAGGTAGCGCTGCAGAAAGGGCGCGCCGGACTTGATGGCGCGCGAGGCCTCGGGTGAAACCGGCACCTCGCTGTGTTCCAGGCTGGGGTACTCGCCGGCCTTGCTGAACCAGCCCGAACCACCATGCATGGTGGTGGCCGTCTGCGCGAACAGCTGCAGGATGGCGGGGTGCGTGTCGCTGTGCGCGAGCAAGCTGGTGGTGGAGGCGACCAGCCGTACGTCTCGGGCGGGGATGTTGCGCGCGAGGTCCACCACACCCTGCGGCATCACCACCGGCGTGAGGTAGCCAAAGCGCCTTGAGTACGCTTCGCTCTGGGCAAAGTCCAGCAGCTTCACGCCCGGCGTTTGCAGCAGCATCTGCACCATCAGCGACTCGGGGGCCGAGGCGAACACCAGGGCGTCGATCTCGCCGCCCAGAAAGGCGACGGTGGCCGGCGTTTGCTCCAGTTCGCTGAGGGTCATCTGTTGGGGATCCAGGCGGTTCACCTCGAGCAAGGTGGAAAACAGGCGCGGCACCCCGCTGCCGGCGGTGCCCACGTTCACTCGCCAGCCGCTGAATTCGGCGAGGTTGTTGACCGTCGGAGACTTGCGCAGGCGTTTGGCCGAATCTTCGCGGTAGAAGAGCCACAGCGGCTCCACAAACAAGCTGCCCAGTGAAGTGATGGTGTCTTCTTCGTCGTAGCCGATGTCGGAAGTGCCACCCTGCACAAAGCCGAGGTCCGCGCGGCCGGTGCGCAGCAGTTCGAGGTTGGCCGACGAGCCCTCGGACGACAACAGCTCAACGGTGATGCCGTAGCGCGCCAGCGCCTCGGCATAACGTTTGCCGAACTCCGCGTAGGCGCTTTGGTCGGGGCCGGTGGCCAGCACCACCTGCTTCGGCGGGTTGGGATTGAGCCACCAGTAGGCTGCGCCCAGCAAGGCGAAGGTAAGCAGGGCAAAGGGGCCGAATGACGCCGCCATCTCGCGCAGCGAGATGAGCGTGTAGCGAAGGGTTTTGGGCATGCCGGGACCTTAGCACGGCCCCTTGTAAAAACCTGTTGCAGCGCAGCGCCCTGGACGCGTTCAGCGCATCGGTTCGATGCTCATCACGGTGTAGGCGCCGTTGACTTGCGTGGCGGAGAACCGCACCTTGTCGCCCGCCTTCACCTTGCCCAGCAGCGCCGGGTCGGCGACCTGGAACACCATGGTCATGGGCGGCATGTCCAGGTTCTTGATCTCGCCGTGCTTGAGCGAAATCTTGCCGGCGGCGGTGTCCACCCGGCGCACCTCGGCCTCGGCCATGGGCAGGCCATCGGCCGCGGTGGATGTGCGCTTGAAACCCGTGTTGCCCGCGTAGTGCTGGTACACGCGGCCAGTACCGTCGGACTGCACCAGCACCACGTCGTAGGCATCGCGGCGTTCGCCGTACACCGGGCCGTCCATGCCCGGGCTGCCCACCGGCATGCCCGGCACGGCCAGGCCGATGGCCTTCGGTCTTTCGGCCAGCAGGCGTCGGATCTCCCGCGCGTTGACATGGCCTTCGATCACATAGCCACCGATGAGGCCGGTGTGGCAGGAGCCGAACTTCTCGGGCAGGCCCAGGCGCTTGCGCACCGCCGTGTTGCCGGTGTCGAACACCTGCACCTGGAAGCCGTCGGCCTGCAGGTAATTCACCCAGTCCTGACAGCAGCCGCAGTTGGGGTCTTTCCAGACCTGCAGCACCGGCAGGGCGGCGGGTGTTTGTGCCCAAGCGGGCAAGGCTGCAGCGGCGGTGAAGGCGGCGGCTGCGCTGATGAGGGAGCGTCGTTGCATGGTGGTCTCCTGTGGAATCAAGCTTTGGGGGCGACGCGGATGGTGCCGCGCATGCCGGCTTCGAAGTGGCCGGCAATCAGGCAGGCGAATTCAAAGTCGCCGGGGCGGTTGAAGGTCCAGACGATCTCGCCTTGTTTGCCGGCAGCCACGTGCGCCATGTAAGGCTCGTCGTGCTCCATGTTGGGAAACTTCTTCATCATCTCGGCGTGGGCCTTGAGCTCTTCACTGGTGCCGATCACGATCTCGTGCAGTACCTGGCCGACGTTGACGGCGCGGATGCGCAGTGTGTCGCCCACGCGCACGTCAAGGTGGTTGGGCGACATTTTCATGTCGTCGCTCATGCGGATGTCGACCGTGCGCCGAGCCTTGCCTGGCTCGCCGGCGATGCCCCAGGGCTTTTGTTCCTTCACCACCGGGCCGGCGGCCTTGCCGTGTTGTTCCCCATGGGCGAAGGCGCGCGGGAGGGCCAGCAGCAGGGGCAGGGCGAGCAGGGAGCGTCGTGTCTCGAGGTTCATGTGTGTTCTCCGGAAAAAGTTCAGTGGTTGCCGTGGCCGCCCGCAGGCTTGCGCACGGTGGCGGCGGGTTCCGTCGTTGAGGCGGGGGCAGCGGGTCGCGTGGCCGTGGGCGCGGCACCGGTGTCCACCAGTCGGGCCTGCGTGCCGGGCGGCATCTTGTAGACACCGGGGTCGGTGTAGTCGCCGGCCTTCTGGTCGGCACGCACCTTCAGCGTGGTGAACATGCCGCCCATCTCGATGGGGCCGTAGGGACCAGTGCCGGTCATCATGGGAAAAGTGTTCACGGGCAGCTCCATTTCCATCTCGCCCATGTCGGCCATGCCGCGCTCGCCCATCACCATGTAGTCGGGCACGGCGCGCTGCAGCGGCGCCACCAGACCGCGGTGGTCCACGCCGATCATGGTGGGCACGCTGTGGCCCATGGCGCCCATGGTGTGATGGCTCTTGTGGCAGTGCATCGCCCAGTCGCCCGGCTCGTCAGCGATGAACTCCAGCTGGCGCATCTGGCCCACCGCCACATCGGTCGTCACCTCGGGCCAGCGCGAGCCTTTGGGTGTGGGGCCGCCGTCGGTTCCACTCACCTCGAACTCGATGCCGTGGATGTGGATGGGGTGGTTGGTCATGGTGAGGTTGCCCACGCGCACCCGCACACGCTCGCCCAGTTTGGCCACCAGTGGCGTGATGCCGGGGAACACGCGGCTGTTCCAGCTCCAGATGTTCTGATCCAGCATGGTGTTGACCTGCGGCGTCATGCTGCCGGGCTCCACGTCAAAGGCGTTGAGCAGGAAGCAGTAGTCGCGCTGCACGTCTTCGATCAGCGGGTGTTTCTGCTTCGGGTGGGTGACCCAGAAACCCATCATGCCCATGGCCATCTGGGTCATTTCATCGGCGTGCGGGTGGTACATGAAGGTGCCCGGCCGGCGTGCGGTGAATTCGTACACAAAGGTCTTGCCTACCGGAATCTGCGGCTGGTTCAGGCCACCCACGCCGTCCATGCCGTTGGGCAGGCGCTGCCCGTGCCAGTGGATGGTGGTGTGCTCGGGCAGGCGGTTGGTCACGTAAATGCGCACGCGATCGCCCTCGACCACCTCGATGGTCGGGCCCGGGCTCTGGCCGTTGTAGCCCCACATGTTGACCATGAAGCCCGGTGCCATTTCGCGCACCACCGGCTCGGCCACGAGATGAAATTCCTTGACCCCTGCGTTCATGCGCCAGGGCGCGGTCCAGCCGTTGAGCGTGACCACCGGGTTGTAGGGGCGTCCCGCACCGGTGACACCGGGGGGTGTCCACGGTGGCGCGGTGTTGGCCGAGGTCTGTTGCACCGGCTCGGGAATGGCGGCCAGGGCCACGCGGCTCACGCTGGTGGCTGCGACGGCGCCCACGGCGGCACCGGCGAGCCAGTTTCTGCGGTTCATGGTTTTGTTCATGTCAGTGTCCTGCCGGAGCATTGGATGTGCCTGCGCCGGTGTTGGAGGAGGAGTCGGGTCCGGCGTAATCGGCCCCCGCGAGCAATGCCTGCATGTCTGCCTGGGCGCGCCAGAAATCGCGCCGGGCCTGCAGGGCGGCGTCGAGCGACTGCATGCGTTCGCGCGCACTGGCCAGCAGGTCCCAACTGCTCTGCAGCATGCCGTTGTAGCGCAGCAGGGTCTCCTGTTCCCGCGCGGCTTGCAGGCGGACCACCACGTCTTGTGCGTGCATCGCGCTGGCGTGCCGCATCTGCAGCTGTGCCCAGGCCTGGCGGGCCATCGAGCGGCGCTCGCTGGCTGCGCGCAGCAATCGGGCGTCGGCGTCGTTGGCTCGCTGCAGCGCGTGGTCGCGCAACAGCGACAGGTCGCTGATGCGCGGCGGTGTCGACGGGCCGCCTGGGGCGGGCAGGGCAGCCAAGGCTTCGTCCATGGCTTGTGTCCAGGCCTGTTGGCGGGCGGGGCTCACGGCAGCGAGTTCTCGCTCCGCGTGGATCCGTTGCAGGGCCAGCAAGGGGTCGGCGCGCAGCACCGCGGCTTCCAGCGTGTTCGCGGTGACGCCATCGCCGGGCGTCGCGCGCGTCGGTACGGCGGGCAGGTTGGCTGGCAGGCGTTCGCCGAGCAGTGCGACCGCCTGCGCATCCCGCAGACCGAGCAACAGCGCCAGCCGCTCGAGAGCCACCAGGGCCATACCCTGCGCCTCGACATTCGTTTGCCATGCACTGGCCTGGATCAGCTGTTCCCGCATGAGTCTGGCCTGGCTCCAGTTGCCCGCCACCACCATGCGCTGTCCAAGCTCGCTGCCGGTTCGGGTGGCGTCCCAGACCTCGCTGGCGAGTCGCCAGCTCTGGCGGGCCGCCAGGGCGTCGATCCACGCATGCTGGAGTTCGCGCAGATGGCTTGCGTATGCCACCTGCACGGCGCCTTGCTCCAGCGCGTTCATGGTGGCGTGGGTGAACAGGTCGGGACGCTGCCGCAGCGACAGCCTCAGGGCCTGGGCCAGGTCCAGCGTGTGTGCCGCTTCTACCTTGCTGCCGGCGGTCACTGGTGCTGCATCGCCGGGGTTTTTGGCTTCCCAGCGCAGCAGGTCGACGTGGCCGCGCGGGAACTCGGCCACACGCTCGTTGGCGCGCTGCCAGATCTCACGCGCACGGGCCAGGTCGGCCGGGCGCTCCGGGGGCTCGGCCGAGCCCGCGAGGGGCAGCACCAGCGGGGTGATGGATGTGGTGAGTTGGGGGTTGGCGGCTTGCAGGGAGCTGGACGTTTGCGCCTGTACCGGCCACCCCACGGTGGAACACAGGGCCAGGCTCAGCGTTGCCGCGTGCAACCGGGTGCGGGACAGAGGCGGTGTGGACCGCCGAAAAAGCTTCATGGGAATCTCCTGACATCACAGACTGACGCCCTTTGCCTGCCCTGTTCAGGCTGCAGCGGACGCACCTCGGGTGTGTGAACTCAGGAAATGGGTGGCTTGACGCCGCGCCGTGCCTCGGAACTGGCGAACCGCTCGGCGGGTCGCACCGCCACACTGTGTACGGGGGGCAGGGTCTGAGCGAAGCTTGCGCCCATGGCCAGCGCCGGGCCGTTGCACACATCGCAGGCGGTGTGGGTGTGATCGCCGCTGCTGTCGGGCGCAACGTGGTCTGCTGAGGCGCTGGCCATGTGATCGGGGCATGGATGGCCTGACCCGCCGCCCACCACCACGGCGCTCTGCGCGGGTGCGCTCAGCATCTCGATCGCCATGGCATCGCCCACCCAGCCGCGCAAGGGCAGCAAGGCGATCATGAGGACGAGGAACCAGTGGCGCATGGGGTTGAATGATACGGATCGCCGGGCTTTGGTTCCATGACCGGCGGTCGATGGCGCTTCTTCAGGCAGGACATTGCAGTACCAGCGCCTGCACCGGCTGGGTCAGGCCGGGTTGAGTCACCACAAACGCCACCCGCTGTTTCGAACCCGGTTGCAAGGCGAGCTGTGCGCTGTGGCCCTGCACGGCGGTCCAGGGGGACACCGGCTGGTAGTCACTCACCACGTGATCGTTGCGCAGGTCTTCACCGGCGTTCTCACCCCGGGTCACCCGGCTCACCAGGCCGTCCTGCAGCACCGCCCAGTAACCCGCGAGTCGGGCTGCCGGGTCGGCGCCCGGGGCTGAAGCGATCTGCGCCGTGACCACATCACCACGGCGACTCAGCCGCAGCCCGGGCGCGGTGGTGGCGGGCAGACCCGCCAGGCTGTCCGCGCGCTGGCCGTGCCAGCCGCGGTGATCGCGCCCGTTGAGCACGACCTGCGGCGTGTAGACGTGTTTCCCGCCCAGCGCTTCCTTCAGCCGGTACTGGCGTGCGGTGGTCTGCGGTGTGGCGAACGGGTCGCGCCAACCCAGGTGGTTCCAGTAGTTCACGTGGAACGAGAGGGCCAACACGTTGTCACCGGCCTTGAGGGTCGAAAGCCAGCGGTCGGCCGGCGGGCACGAACTGCAGCCCTGCGACGTGTATAGCTCCACCACCGCCGGCGGCCTCGGGCCGGATTGCACGTCACAGGTCTGCGCGGCAGCACTGGCCACCAGCACAGTGCCCATGAAGGCCGTGATGCGCGGCAGTGCGAACGGGGTTCGGGTCATGGCCATCTCCAGTTGAGGGATGGCGGTTGGTCGCTGCGTCGCTCGCCGGCTTACAGGTCAACCGACCAAAGGGGCCGCTCTGCCGGGCGGGTCGGCCTCAGCGAACGTCGGGCGCCACGCCGAAAGGCACGGGCTGCGCCGCTGGAGCCGGAAGGCTCAGGCGGGCAGAGGCCGATGCGCGCGACACCGCCGTCGGCAAGGCCATGCCGCGTTCCTGCATCACGGCGCGCAGCCGGTCCGGGTAGTCGGTGATCAGGCCGTCCACGCCCCAGTCGATGAGCCGCGCCATGTCGCTGGTTTCGTTCACCGTCCAGGGAATCACGCGCAGGTTCAGCGAGCGTGCGCGGGCGAGCGTGGACTGGCTCAGGTCGCTGAAGTGGGGCGACCAGAGCTTGCCGCCCGCCGCGGCCACCATGGCCGGTGCGTCTTCAAACGCGGTCAGCTTCAAACCGGCGGTCCAGGCGCCGTCGGCCAGCGTGTTGAAGCGCGGGAGTTGGGCCGACAGGAACGACCGCGGCAGGCCGGGCGCTTCGGTCTCACTGGCCTGCAGCACCCGCCAGTCGAAACTCTGCAGACTGGTGCGTGACGCCATGCCGTGGCTGTTGATGACGGCCATGACGGCGCGCACAAAAGCCTGCGGTGCGGGCGACTCTTCGGGGCGCCGCGGGTCGAGCTTGAGCTCGATGTTGAAGCGTACCTGTCCAGCACCGAGCTGTTTGATGCGTTCAAACACCGCCGCCAGCGTGGGGATGCGTTCGCCGTCCACCGGCACCTGGCCGGCGAAATCGCGCGCGTACCGGCTGGACGGGTTGATGCGCCCCACATCCAGGCCCGCGATCTCGTTCAGGCTCAGCTGGTTGAACGGCTTGCCACGGCTTTGAAGCCATTTGCCCTCGGCATCGCGCGTGAGGTCGGGGTTGGGCGCGGTGTCGTGCGAGACCACCGGTACGCCGTCAGCGCTGAGCACCACGTCGAATTCGAGCGTGGTCACGCCAATGGACAAGGCCTGCTCGAAAGCTGCGAGGGTGTTTTCGGGTGCCAGACCACGGGCACCGCGGTGCCCCTGTGCGTCAAACGCCAGCGCTGCGCCGGCGCACCACATGGACAGGCCAAGCGCGGTGGTGCAACTCCAGCGCAGCCAGGTCAGGCGCTGTACCTTGAAGGGGGGGTTGAGGGTCATGCGGGCCTTTCTTCAAACCCGCGCATTGTGGCCGCGCCCCATGACCCTCACAAGTCAAAAACCCTGCTTTGAAAAGAACCGTTACGAATCAATGGCCGAGGATCTTCGAGAGGAAGTCGCGGCTGCGTTCGTTCTGCGGGTTGTTGAAAAATTCGGTTGGTGTGTTCTGTTCGACGATCTGCCCCTGGTCCATGAAGATCACGCGGTCGGCCACCGCCTTGGCAAAGCCCATTTCGTGCGTCACGCAGATCATGGTGATGCCCAGGTTGGCCAACTCCACCATCACATCGAGCACCTCCTTGATCATCTCCGGGTCGAGTGCGGAGGTGGGCTCGTCGAACAGCATGATCTTGGGCGTGAGGCACAGCGCGCGTGCAATGGCCACGCGTTGCTGCTGACCGCCCGAGAGCTGCAGGGGGTACTTGCCCGCTTGTTCGGCGATGCGCACGCGCTCCAGTTGCACCATGGCCTTCTCCTCGGCCTCTTTCTTCGGCATCTTGCCCACCCACATGGGCGAGAGCGTGAGGTTTTCCAGCACGGTCAGGTGGGGGAACAGGTTGAACTGCTGGAACACCATACCCACGTTTTTGCGCACCTGGTCGATGGCCTTGATGTCGTCGGTGAGTTCGACGCCGTCGACAAAAAGATGGCCCTGCTGGTGTTCTTCGAGCCGGTTGATGCATCGGATCAGGGTGGACTTGCCCGAACCGGACGGACCGCACACCACGATGCGCTCGCCCTTGGCCACGTCGAGGTCGATGTCGCGCAGCACGTGGAAGTCGTTGCCGTACCACTTGTTGACTTTGTCGAAACGGATGATGGGTTCAGTCATGTTGTGCTTTCAGCGCGCCTTGCTGGCGGAGAGTTGCTTTTCGACCCACAGGCTGTAGCGGGACATGGCAAAGCAGACGGTGAAGTAGATGAGTGTGATGAAGAGGTAGGCCTCGAGCTTGAACGGGCGCCAGTTCACATCGGCGTTCAGTGCCAGGGCCAGCGCGCCGGTGAGCTCGTACAGCGAGACGATGGTCACCCGCGAGGTGTCCTTGAACAGCGAGATGAAGGTGTTCATGATGCTCGGCACCACCATGGCCAGGGCTTGCGGCAGCACGATCTTGCGCTGCGTCTGCCAATAGGTCAGGCCCAGCGTGTCGGCCGCTTCCAGTTGGCCTTTGGGAATCGCCTGCAGGCCCCCGCGGATGATCTCGGCCATGTAGGCCGCGGCAAACAGCGTGATGCCGGCGATCACGCGCACCAGCACGTCCAGCGTCACGCCTTGCGGCATGAACAGCGGAAACATGAAGGACGCCATGAACAGCACCGAGATCAGCGGCACGCCGCGGATCAGTTCGATGTAGACGATGCAGGCGGTGCGGATGGCTGGCAGCCGCCCGCGCCGTCCCAGCGCCACCACCACCGCCAGCGGGAAGGCCAGGAAGATGGACAGCGTGGCCAGCATCACCGTGAGTGGCAGTCCGCCCCAGAGGTCGGTGCGCACGTCGGACAGGCCGAACACGCCGCCACCCATGAGGACGAAGAACACCGCGAGGATGCCCACCCACATGATGGCGAGCCAGGGTTTCCAGAAGAAACGAACGCAGCTCAGGATGAGGCCGCCCATCATGAACGAGGTGGCCACCAGCGGGCGCCACTGTTCGTCAAACGGGTACCGGCCGAACAGGATGATGCGGTACTTCTCGGCCACCACACCCCAGCAGGCGCCCAGGCCGCGCGCGGCCTGGCAGGCCTCGGCGTCGGGCCGCATCACGGCGTCGATCAGCATCCAGCGGATGAAACCGGGCAACACCCAGGCCAGCAGCCCGAGCACGAACAGGGTGACGATGGTGCTGCGCCAGTCGGCGAACAGGTTGTGCCGGATCCAGGGCACGAGGCCCGAGGTCTTGACCGGGGAGGGGCGCGGGGCAATGGGCGTGAATGTGTCGGACATGTTCAACGCTCCTTGATCGCCACGCGCTGGTTGTACCAATTCATCAGCAGCGAGGTGCTGAGCGATGTGGTCAGGTACACCAGCATGATGATGGCGATGCACTCAACGGCGCGACCGCTCTGGTTGATGGTGGTGTTGGCGATCGACACCACGTCGGGGTAGCCGATGGCCACCGCGAGCGACGAGTTCTTGGTCAGGTTGAGGTACTGGTTGGTCAGTGGCGGAACGATGACGCGCATGGCCTGTGGCAGCACCACCAGCTTCATTTTCTGGCGCGGATCCAGGCCCAGCGCGGCCGCCGCTTCGTCCTGGCCCCGGCTGACCGACTGGATGCCGCTGCGCACCACTTCGGCCACAAAGGCCGAGGTGTACATCACCAGCCCGACCAGGATGGTCATGAACTCCGGTGTGGCGGCCACGCCGCCATCGACCATGAACACGAGCTGCTCGGGCACGTTCCACTCCCGCGGCATGCCGGAGACGACCCAGCCCATGATGGCGAAGGCAACGATCAGCGCGATCGGTGTCCACAGACGGTCGCCGTTGCGCCCGGTGGCTTCAAAGCGCTTCTGCACCCAGTGCAACCATCCCCAGCCCGCCACCAGGCCGACGGCCGCTCCGGCCACCACGGCGCCCAGGCCCGCGGTCGGATAGGGAAACGAGAAGCCGCCTTTGCTCAAAAAGAACAGGTCGGCGAGATTCCAGGCTTCGTTGGACGGCGGCAGCACTTCGATGAAGATCAGGTACCACATCAGCAGCTGCAACAGGATGGGCACGTTGCGGAACAGCTCGACGTAGCCATAGCAGATGCCGCGCACCAGACCGTTGCGCGAGAAACGGCCCACACCGAGCAGCACGCCCAGGATGGTGGTGAACAGGATGCCCAGGGCAGCCACTTTCAGGGTGTTGAGCACACCGACCCAGATGGCTTTGCCGTAGCTCTCGCTCGGGTCGTAGGCAATGAGGGTTTCGCCGATGTCGAAGCCGGCAGCGGAGCCCAGGAAGTCGAAGCCGCTCTGGATGCCACGGGCTTCCATGTTGCGCTGCGTGTTGTGCGCCAGAAACCAGATGCCCAGCGCGATGAGGGCCAGTGCGACGAACTGGAACAGCAGGCCGCGGGTAGCCCGGCTGTTGAGCGACCACTGGCGCTTTGGAATGGGAGGGGGAGGGGATTTCAAGACAGCCTCGGAGGTGTGTGAACCCGGATGAAGGTGAAAAGAAGCACCAGGGCTTTCGCTCTGGTGCTCTCGACTGTCATGCCGCCGCAGGGCGCGGCGGCTGGCGGGATCAGCGCACTGGCGGTGCGTACATCAGGCCGCCTTTGGTCCACAGGTTGTTGACGCCACGGGGCAGACCGATGGAGGTCTTCGGGCCGACATGGCGTTCGAAGATCTCGCCGTAGTTGCCCGTGGCCTTGACGGCGCGGTAGGCCCAGTCCTTGTCCAGACCCAGCAGCTTGCCGGTGTCTTCGGTGCCCGAGCCCAGCAGGCGCATCACGCTGGGGTTGGTGCTGCTGGCCTTCATCTGGTCGGCGTTGGCCTGCGTCACTTCGTACTCTTCGGCTTCCAGCAATGCAAAGCCAACCCAGCGGACGATGGCTGCCCATTCGTCGTCACCCCGGCGCACGGCCGGGCCGAGTGGTTCCTTGGAGATCAGCTCGGGCAGGATCACGTGGTCGTCAGGCTTGGCCATGTCCTTGGCGCGGCTGGAAGCCAGGCCGGAGGCGTCGGTGGTGTAAGCCTGGCAGCGGCCTGCGGAGTAGGCGGCCAGCGCGGCTTCCAGTTTTTCGAACACCACGGGCTTGATGTTGAGCTTGTTGGCACGCGAGTAATCGGTGAGGTTGAGTTCGGTGGTGGTGCCGGACTGCACGCACACCGTGGCTCCCTTGAGCTGCTTGGCGCTCTTCACGTTGAGTTTCTTGGGCACCATGAAGCCCTGGCCGTCGTAGAAGTTCACACCGGTGAAGGTCAAGCCCAGCGACGCGTCGCGGGTCAGGGTCCAGGTGGTGTTGCGGGCCAGCATGTCGATCTCGCCGGATTGCAGTGCGGTGAAGCGCTGCTGGGCGGTCAGCGGAACGAAGCGCACCTTGTTGGGGTCGTTGAGCACAGCCGCTGCCACCGAGCGGCAGACGTCTACATCCATGCCGCTCCACTTGCCCTGGCTGTCCGCCGCCGAGAAGCCGGGGAGGGCGGTGTTGACGCCGCAGATCAGCTCGCCGCGTTTCTTGATGGCATCCAGGTCCTTGCCTGCGTGGGCCGGCATGCTCGCGAGGGTGGCCGCCGCGCTCAAGCCCAGGGCCGCCAGTTTCAGGGTCGTCGTCTTCATCGAATCTCTCCGTTGTGTTTGAAAGGATGTCTGTCGGTGCTGAAGGCGCACCTATTGGGTGCGTCGGGCGACCGCAACTGAATGTATCCCTGGCCTTTTGGACCCGGGATCGGGGTTTACGTGGGAAAGCCATGCAAAAAACACATGCCGACCTTTTCATTACACCCACGGTGGTGCCCCGACGCTTTCGCACGCAGCTTCCGTGCCATTCAAGGGCGCCGGTGGGGTCCCAGCCGCGACAGACCGGTTTTCATCCCGGGGGGGTGGCCCGTATCCTTCGGTGGCCGACCTGACAAGAACGAACGGAGACAAGCGCATGAGCAGCATCACCCCCGAGGACGCACGGCCATCGACCCGGGCGCACCACCGCTTCTGGCCCAAGCGACTGGCGCTGCGACTCACCCCGCCCGCCACCTCCTTGTGGCACAACCTGGCGGTGAGTGCGCTGCGCTACCCCGACAAGGCCGCGCTGGTGTTCTTCGATCAGGTGCTCACCTACCGCCAGCTGTTCGAGCAGGCCGAACGGCTCGCTGCCCACCTGCGCACGCAGGGCGTGCAGGACGGCGACCGGGTGGTCCTGCTGATGCAGAACTGCCCGCAGTGGATCGTGGCGCACTTCGCCATCCTGCGGGCCAACGCGGTGGTGGTGCCGGTCAACCCGATGAACCGGTCCGATGAACTGCAGCACTACATCACCGATCCCGATGCCCGCGTGGCCATCGTGGCCGCCGACCTGGCCGGCGAACTGCTGAAGGCCAACGCGGCCGTGCCCGAGGCCGAACGTTTGCGCCACCTGGTGGTGTCGCACTACGGCGAAGCCATCGGCCCCGGTGCCGACATGCCCGCCGCCTGGCGCGACTGGCTCGGCGCCCGGCACACCACACCCGTGCTGCCCGGTGGCTCTGTGAGCGAGTGGTCGACGGCCCTGGCCTGCACCGCACCGGTGCCCGCGCACAACCGGACGCCGGCCGATCTGGCGGTGTTGCCCTACACCAGCGGCACCACCGGCTTGCCCAAGGGCTGCATGCACCCGCACAGCACGCTCATGCACAACGCCGTGGCCTGCAGTTTGTGGGGCAACAGCACGCCCGAGAACGTGATGCTGCTGGTGGTGCCGCTGTTTCACATCACCGGCATGGTGACCGGCATGCACGCAGGGATCTACACGGGCGCGACCATCGTGCTGATGCCGCGCTGGGACCGGGAGCTGGCCGGGCGGCTCATTTCGCACTGGCGCGTGACCCACTGGACCAACATCCCCACCATGGTGATCGACCTGCTGGCCAGCCCCAGCTTCGAGCAGTACGACCTCTCCAGCCTGGTCTACATCGGCGGTGGCGGCGCGGCCATGCCGCAGGCGGTGGCGCAGCGCCTGCTGGAGCAGTTCGGGTTGAAGTTTGCCGAGGGTTATGGCTTGACCGAAACCGCCGCGCCTTCGCACAGCAACCCGCCCGATGCGCCCAAGCAGCAGTGCCTTGGCGTGCCGTTTCTGAGCACCGAGGCGCGCGTGGTGGACCCGATCACGCTGGAAGAAATGCCGCAGGGCGAAGCCGGCGAAATCATCATCCACGGCCCCGAGGTGTTCAACGGCTACTGGAAACGGCCCGAGGCCACCGAGGCCGCTTTCATCACCTTCGAGGGCCAGCGCTTCTTTCGTTCAGGCGACCTGGGCCGCGTCGACGTGGATGGGTATTTCTTCATCACCGACCGGCTCAAACGCATGATCAACGCCAGCGGCTTCAAGGTCTGGCCGGCGGAGGTCGAGGTGCTCATGTTCAAACACCCGGCGATTGCCGAGGCCTGCGTGATCGCGACCACCGACGCCTACCGCGGCGAGAGCGTGAAGGCGGTGGTGGTGCTGCGCGAATCGCATCGCGCCTCCACGAGCGAGCAGGACATCCTGGACTGGTGCCGTGAACACATGGCGGTCTACAAATGCCCGCGCAGCGTCGAGTTCGTCACCGCCTTGCCCAAGAGCGGCAGCGGCAAGGTGATGTGGCGACTGCTGCAGGAGCAGGAGGCCGCCAAGGCCGCGCCGGCACAATGACGACATGCCCTCCATTGCCCACATCTTCCACCGCCTCTGGCAGCCCCGGCGCAGCCTGTTCTGGCTCATGCTCGGCTTCAACGCGCTGTCCAGTTTCATGATCGGCTTCTTGCAGCTGAACGACCCGCCGATGGGCATCCGTCTGGTGGTGAGCGTGTTTGCACTCACCAATTCGCTCATCGGCTGGTGGCTGACGGTGTGCCTGTGGCGCGAGACCGATCCGAACCGTTCCCCCGACAACCCTGTTTAGGAATCCCCATGTTCAAAGCGCTGGTCATCACCAAACCCGAGTCTGGCTACCGCTGCGACCTCACCGAACTCGACGAGGCGCAACTGCCCGCAACTGGCGATGTGACGGTGCGCGTGGCGTACTCGACCCTGAACTACAAGGACGGCCTGGCCATCACGGGCAAGTCGCCCGTGGTGCGCAGCTTTCCCATGGTGCCGGGCATCGACTTGGCCGGCACGGTCACGCACAGCGACCACCCGACGTGGAAGGCAGGCGACCGCGTGCTGCTCAACGGCTTCGGCGTGGGTGAAAGCCATTGGGGTGGCCTGGCGCAGATGGCGCGCGTCAAGGGCGACTGGCTGGTGGCTTTGCCCGACGGCTTGAGCGAGCGCGACGCCATGGCCGTGGGCACGGCAGGCTACACCGCCATGCTGTGTGTGATGGCGCTGCAGCGCCACTGGACCGACGCCGGCGTGGCGCCTGGCAGTGGCGAGGTGCTGGTGACCGGGGCCGGCGGCGGCGTGGGTGGTGTTGCCATTTCGCTGCTGGCGGGCCTGGGCCACACGGTGGTGGCGTCCACCGGGCGGCCCCAGGAAGCGGACTACTTGAAGTCGCTGGGTGCGGCCGCCGTGATAGACCGCAACGAACTGAGCGCGCCTGGCAAACCGCTGCAAAAAGAGCGCTGGATCGGTGTGGTGGATTCGGTGGGCAGCCACACCCTGGCCAACGCCTGCGCGAGCACCCGCTACGGCGGTGCGGTGGCGGCCTGCGGCCTGGCCCAGGGCATGGACCTTCCGGCCAGCGTGGCGCCCTTCATCCTGCGCGGCGTGACGCTCTACGGCATCGACAGTGTGATGGCCCCGATGGCCCGCCGCGTGGCGGCCTGGGAAGTGCTCGCCAGGACCCTGAACCGCGAGCAGCTGGCCACCATCACCCAAGAGATCGGTCTGGGTGAGGCCATCACCGCGGGCGCCGACATCCTCGCCGGGCAGGTGCGTGGGCGGCTGGTGGTCAACGTGAACCGGTGAAGTCCGTGCCCTCGGCGTGTTACAAACCGGGTCGGATGTGACGGAATACACATCCAGCCCGTGCGTTGTGTTGGTCCAAGGTTCAAACAAAAACGAGTGCTCACCGATGCGCATCTTCACCACCATCCTGGACACCGTCACCCAACGTTTGATGAGCGATCCGGTCCGCCACGACCCGGCCGCCCTGTCCCGCATCCGCCGCGCCATGCTCGATCTGTTGCCCGACGATGCCGGCTGGGAAGACGAGCGGTTGCGTCACCGGCTGCTGGTGGCGGTGGATCCCAAAAGCCTGTGGTTCATGCGGGTGGAGCTGCACCAGCGCCTGTGCCGCTCGCTCGGCGAAGAGGCCGCGCTGGAGAGCGTTCAGGCGCTGTGGCCCTTGTTTGAAGACACCATCGAGCCGGCGCTGCTGGGCAAGCGCCCGGGCCGGCGCGGCGGTGGCCCGCGCGGCGACGCACCGCCGCGGCGGTGATGGGTCAGCCCGGACCGCTCACCGTGCCCTGGTAGGCGTGCCAGGTGGCGTGTCCCACCAGCGGTCCCACCACCAGCAGGCCCAGGAACAAGGGCAGCATGGCCAGCCCCACCAGCAGCGTGATCAGGGCGCCCCACTGCAGCATCACGCCCGGGTTCTGCAGGCAGGCCCGGATGCTGGTCAGACCGGCCGAGATCGCATCCACCTGGCGGTCCAGGATCATCGGGATCGAGATCACGCTGGTGACGAAAATCAGGCCGGCAAACAGACCGCCCACCACCGTGTAGGTGATCAGGAACGAGAGGTTGTCCGGGTTGAACAGCTGCGCCAGCAGGTTGGCCGTGGTCGGCATGGTGTTGAAGGTCACCGCGAATACCACCAGCGAGGCGCGGCCCCACAGCATCTCCAGGATCAGCAGCACGCCCGCAAAGATGGCCATGGTCCCCTGCGTCGGTTTCCAGGCCAGCAGGGAGGATCGCAGCGAAGGCCGTGCGCCGTTCTGCAAGGCCCGGCTGGCGTCGTACAGACCCAGGCACAGAAACGGCCCCATCAACAGGAAGCCCGCACTGAGTGCCAGCACATACGCCGGCGCGGCGCGAAACACCGCCAGCAGGGCGTGGCCCATGAGGAAAAAGCACAGGCCGTAGAACAGGCCGATGCGCGGGCAGCGCACGAAGTCGCCCCAACCCAGGCGCAACCAGCGAAGCGGATCGCCTGCGCTCAGTGTGGTGATCTTCAGGTCGAACACCGAGGGCGGGCGTGGGGGCTCGGTCGAACCATCGGTGGCGGGCGTTGCTTCGTTCATGGCGTTCTCCTCAGTGGCCATTGATTGAACCACCAACCCGGGGACTCAGACCGCCGCCGTGTCGGGCGTGCCGACCCGGCGCATGTGCAGTGCCAGGGCCGCGTCCAGCGACTGCGTGTGCCGGCTGAACCAGGCACCCAGCTCGGCCGCCATCTGGCGCACCGGCGCCAGGTCACCGTGCTGTGCCTGCCCCAGGCCTTCGCGCAGAAGGTTGAGCACCACACGGTGCTCCAGGGTGTGCTGCTCGGCGGTGGCAAAAGCCTCGCTGCGCATCCAGCGGTCTTCGGTGCCGAAGTGTTGGGCCGTGTGCTCCACCAGCGCCTGCCAGGTCTCGAGTACTTGATCGTCCGACGCCGCCTGGGCGCGGCCCAGCAGTTCCATGAACTCGCGGTTCAGTGCGTCCATGGGATCGAATCCCAGCCACAACGAGGGTGTCCATTTCAAAGCCAGCATCCTTGCCTCCTTGGCCGGAATGTCCCCGGCCTGGGACCGAGATTGCACCCCGCCGGGCGAACCTGTTTTGATCCAGCGCATGAAACCTGTTCAACAGGCGCCGCCGGTAAACTGCCTCACCATGACCAGTGAATTCCAGCCTCCGTACGTGCCCCTTCACCAACTCGATGCTTCCCTCAAGACCGCCGGATTCGCCTTGCTCAGTGCCGCCAGCGTGGCCAAGTGGCTGCCCGCTACGGCCGAAGAGCTGCACGCCCTGCACGCAGGCTGGGACCACCTGCCGGCCGATGCCTACCTGAAGGATGGTGGGCGTTACCGCAGCCGGCGCCACAGCTGCTTTGTGGTGGACGGTGAGCGTGTACAACAGGTGCACCATCGCGCGCACTGGCAACCGCTCGAATACAACGCCCTGCACGGCGGCATGCAGCGCTGGTTCGAGCCCATGGAGCCGGCCGTGGTGGCGCAGCCGGTCTGGAGCCGACTGCTGAGCCGCTTGGGTGAAGCGGCCCGTGCGCTGCGCGGCCAACAGACCTGGTTCGTGGAAGCCCATCCGTTCCGCATCGACACCACCGACGGCATCGGCCGCCCCACACCCGAAGGTGCGCACCGCGACGGGGTCGATCTCGTGGCCGTTTTCATGGTCGGGCGCCAGGGCATCAAGGGTGGCGAGAGCCGGGTGTTCGAGGCCAACGGCCCGGGCGGCCAGCGCTTCACCCTGCGCGAACCGTGGTCGCTGCTGCTGCTGGACGACGCGCGCGTGATCCACGAGAGCACACCCATCCAGCCGCTGGAGGGCGACGCCCTGGGCTGGCGCGACACGCTGGTGGTGACCTGCCGCGCCGGCGGCTTTCAGGGCGACTGACCAGGCACAGTTGCGCCCGCCCGGTGGGGCAGCAGGGCCATGCAGATGGTCAGCGGGATCTTGCAGGGCGCACACCGCGCGCCAGTCGCCTATCTCAAGGTCAGCGCCACCAGCAGCAGGGTGATGGCGCTCATCCACGACGAGACGATGCGCACCCCGATCAACGCCGGTCGCAGTTGATGGCGCACCACCAGCTCGTCGACCCAGAACGCAATCTGGCCGACCAGGATCACCGCGCCGATGCAGGCTCCACCGAGCAGGCTCAGGCGAGCCATGCCGCTGAACGAAGGATCACCCGAGCCCAGGGCGACGGCTGCGCCCAGCGCGAAGGTCACGCCGCCAGCCCACCAGCGCGGCCCGGTCCACTGAAACGCCACCATGAGCGAACAGGCCAGCGCCAGCAGCAGCAGGGCTGGATCGGTGTCCGGATCGCCCGCAGGGCCGGCCAGCAGGGCCCCCACCAGCAGGCCCAGGGCCAGTGCGTTGATCAGCAGGCCTTTGCGCGCCTCGCCCTGCCCACCCACCCACAGGGCCAGCGCCGCCAAGCCGAGGGCGTGGGCAGGCGCCAGAAAAGGGTGGAGGAAACCGTTGTAGAAAACGTTGGCGCCCGGGATGGCGCCATGGGCCAGCGCGGGCACCGGGCAGGCCAGCAGTGCGAGCAACCACCAGCCGGGCAGACGCTTTGCCCCTGTCACAGGGTGCCTGTGAGGAACCCCACGCCGGCCAGCGAGATCAGGGCGCCGATGCCGCGCACCACCTTGGCGCCCGTGGGCCAGCGCACCGCCAGGCCCACCACGATGCCGCCCACGTGGAGCAAGCCGGTGGCCACCATGAAGCCCGCCGTGTACAGCAAGGGGTTGGCCGCTTCAGGCAGCTCGGCCCCGTGCGCATAGCCGTGGAAGATGGCGAATGCACCCACCACCACGGCGGCCACCCAAAGCGGTGGGCGTGAGGCGGTGGCGATCATGGCGCCGATGACGATGGCCGACACCGCGATGCCCACCTCCACAAAGGGCAGCGGCACGCCCAGCAGGCCGAGCACGCCACCGCCTGCCATCACCACCGGGAACACCACCGGCAGTGTCCACACCGCCCGCTCGCCGAGAAAAGCTCCCCACAGACCCACCGCCACCATGGCGGCCACGTGGTCCCAGCCCAGCACCGGGTGCATGAACCCGGTGGCGAAGCCGCCCGCCAGCGTGGCGGCGTCGGCGTGTGCGTGGGCCGAGGTGGCCAACAGCAGGCCCAGCAGGGCGGTGAGCGTTTTCCAGACCAGGGAGACCGTCGGTGGGTTTGTGTTCATGCAGCTCTCCGTGGGAAGTGGGGGTGCCTGCATGCTACCGGTGCGCGTAAGTCGCGGCCAGCACTTCCTGCATGCCCACCGGTGGCACCCTGGATTGAATCCGCGCGGCATGCGTGCGCGTACTGCGGATCAGCGCCGGATCGCGTTCGGGAAATACAGAGCTGTGAGACTGCGGCTGTGCACCGGCGAAAAGTCATCTGCCAGCACCGTGCTGCCACTGCCGTAGCGGCGCCATTCGCGCACCCAGTGCAACTGGTCGCACACCTCGGCCAGGCCCACGGTCTCCCGGTCACCGATCAGGATGCCGTGCACGCGCAGCGCCAGGCGCTCTTTGGCGTCGCGCAATAGCGCCAGGGTGTGGTGCGTCACGCCGAACTCGCCATCGCTCACGATCAGCAGGTCGGCCTCTTGCCACCCGGTGGTCTGCACCCGTTCGATGGCGCGCTCCATCGGTGTCTGCACGTCGGTGCCGCCATCGAAGCTCTGACCCATGAGGTCGAGCAGGTGCGACAGGCCTTCGGCGTCCATCGCCATGTCGCGCTCCAGCAGCTCGTCGGGCCCGCCAAAGGCCAACAGGCGGCAGGCGCGCCGGCCCGCGTGGGCGCTGCGCAGCGCCTGCAGCACGCAGGCCTTGGCCACGTTCTCCGGTGCGCCGCGCATCGAGCCTGAAGTGTCCAGGCAAATGATCAGCGGGCCGCGCCCCGCCTGGCTGGTGGTTCGGCGCAGGGCTTGTGGTTCGAGCTGCGGCAACGGGCGCTTCGACTGTTCGCGTGCGCGGTCGTCATAGGTGAGCAGTTGCGCTTCGGCAAAACGCGCGCGCCAGAGCCGGCGCAACACCGGGTGGGTGAGGTTGAGGCTTTCGCCGCCGGTCATGCGTGCCAGCGTGCGCGAGCGGCGCACACCGTCCACCGCGGTGGGTTCGGGTCGACGCTCGTCTTCGTCAGCCGGGTGGCGCGTTGCGGGCATCTGTTCGTGCGCGTCGGGCCGGGTGGTGATGGCGGGTGGGTGCTGCGCCTGTTCGCGCCGGCCCACACCGTCGATGAAACGCGCCAGCTGTGGCAGGCGCTGCAACAGCTCGCCGATGCGTCGCGCCTCGCCCCATTCGCGCCGGTTCAGGTGGCCTTGCAGATCGTCCCAGCGCAGGTGCGCCAGATCGCCCAGCGATTGCAGCAACGACAGCACCTCGTCCCAGCCCTGGCGCTGCACGTCCCAGCTGTCGCGGAACTCACCTCTCATGCGCGCAATGGCCTGGTCGCGTGGTTCGCCGGCGGGGCGGTCGATCAGGCTGTCCAGGTGCCACAGCAGGCTCTGCACCACCTGGCGCGTGAGCGGCGCGCTCCCTTGGGTGAGGGTCAGCAACTCCAGTTCCACCAACAGGGGCCTCAGCGCCTGCGTGGCAGCGGCGTCGCCAAAATCGTCGGTGGTGTCGGGCAGAGCGCCGGCCAGCAGCGCGTGCATCCAGCGCGCCATGTGGGGCAGGCGCTCGGCAGGTTGGCCGCTGCTGCACACCACGGCCCAGCGCCAGAGTTCGCGGGGCAGGGTATCGAGGTGGTGGTAGGGGGCTGAGCCTGTCGAAGCCCTCACTGGGTCTCCCAGCTCACTGGTGCGGGCCGATCCTTCAGTGCTTCGTCCACTGGCAGGCCCGCAAAGCCGGCACGCGTGCCTTGCAGTTGTGCCAGCAGCGCCTCCACGCTCGCGCAGCGGCCCTGGTGAACCGATTCGATCTGCGCCAGCCACGAGGGCGGCAGCCAGTCGTGCGACCGCGCGGGCCTCAGCACCGATTGAGCCATGTCCACCAGCTCGCCGTGCAGCCTGTCCAAGCGCGCGAGCAAGGCGTCGGTCTGGGCCACGCGCGCTTCAATGTGCACCGGGCTGTAGCGCCGCTGTGCGCGCTCGCTGGTCAGGCGCACCATCTCGCTCTCGCCAGCGGTGGGCCCTGCAATGGATTTGGCGAGCGCCACCTTGCCGGCGCTGTCATCCTGCGCATCGGCGGGCGCCCGGCGTTCAATGTCGAGTTGCTGTTCAAACGCGGTGACCGCGCGCTCCAGACCGTCCAGCGGCAGCGGTGCGGTCTGCGCCACGCGGTGCATGAAGAAGTCGGTCCAGCCCGGCACGTGCGCGGGCTCGGCCGCGAGCACAAAGGGCAGCAGCCACAAGTCCCATTCGGACACTGCAGTTGCGTTGCGGCTGGCGGCTTGCAGCTTGAGGAGCTCCACCAGTTGGCGCCAGCGCCGGTCCGACACCGGCTGCCCGGTCTGGGTGGCGTGCTGGCGTGCCTCCAGCAACCGCTCAAGCACGGCTTCGCCCAAGGTGAGGTGGGCTGCCTGCTCACGCAGGGCATCGAGCCGGGCGCGGTCGATCAGTGCTTCCGCGGGCGGTGCCGCTGCGCTGGCAACGCCGGTCTGCAGCAGCGCCGCAAAGTGCGCGTCGTCCACCGGCTGCACCGGCACGCGCAGCAGAAAACGGTCGTGGAAAGCGAGCAGGCTGTCATCCTGCGGTTGCTCGTTGCTGGCGCCCACAAGGCACACCAGGGGCACCGGCAGGCGCTGGCTGCCGTTGTCGAACTGGCGCTCGTGCAGCAGGCCCAGCAAGGTGTTGAGGATGGCCGAGTTGGCCTTGAATACCTCGTCCAGAAACGCCACTTCGGCGCTGGGCAGGTAGCCCTCGGTCAGGCGCTCGTAGCGGTCGTCTTCGAGCGCGCGCAACGAGAGCGGGCCGAACAGTTCTTCGGGCACCGTGAAGCGTGTGAGCAGGCGCTCGAAATAGTGCGCACCGGGCAGCAGGCGCTGCAGCCGGCGCGCCAGCTCGCTCTTGGCGGTGCCCGGCGGGCCGAGCAGCAGCACGTGTTCACCGGCGAGTGCGGCCAGCAGCAGCGCGCGCGCGGCCACGTCTCGCTGCAGCAGACCGCGTTCGAGTTCGGCAAGGGAAGGCGCCCAGGTTTTGAGCGAAGCGGGTGCGTGTTCGGGCATGGCAGACATTCTGCCGCCCAGCCCTCAAATGCGCTCAAAAATGGCCGCAATTCCCTGGCCACCACCGATGCACATCGTGACGAGTGCATAGCGACCCTGCACGCGGTGCAGCTCATGGATGGCCTTCACCGTGATCAGCGCGCCCGTAGCCCCGATGGGGTGACCCAGCGAAATGCCCGAGCCGTTGGGGTTGACCTTGGCCGGGTCCAGACCGAGGTCGCGCGTGACGGCGCAGGCCTGCGCGGCGAAGGCCTCGTTGGCCTCGATCACGTCCAGGTCTTTCACCGTGAGGCCGGCCTTTTCCAACGCAATCTTCGTGGCGGGCACCGGGCCGATGCCCATGTACTTGGGGTCCACGCCAGCGTGGGCATAGGCCACCAGACGGGCCAGTGGTTTGGCGCCTCGCGCCTTGGCCGCACCGGCTTCCATCAGCACCACGGCTGCGGCGGCGTCGTTCAGGCCCGAGGCGTTGCCGGCGGTCACGGTGCCGTTCTCCTTCAGAAACACCGGCTTGAGCTTGGCGAGATCTTCCAGCGTGCAGTCGGGGCGAAAGTGTTCGTCGGTCGCCCAGGACACGTCGCCTTTGCGGCTCTTGAGCACGACCGGCACGATCTGGTCCTTGAAGCGGCCTTCCACGGTGGCGCGCTGTGCGCGGTTGTGGCTTTCCACCGCAAGCTGGTCCTGGTCGTCGCGGGTGATGCCCCACTTGGCCGCGATGTTCTCGGCCGTCACACCCATGTGGATGGTGTGGAAGGGGTCGTGCAACGCGCCAACCATCATGTCGACCATCTTGGTGTCGCCCATGCGCGCTCCCCAGCGCATGTTCAGGCTGGCAAACGGCGCGCGGCTCATGTTCTCCGCTCCACCACCAATGGCCACGTCGGTGTCGCCCAGCAGGATGCTCTGCGATGCCGAGATGATGGCCTGCAGGCCCGAGCCGCAGAGGCGGTTCACGTTGAAGGCGGGCGTGCCCTCGGCGCAACCGCCGTTGATGGCGGCCACGCGCGAGAGGTACATGTCTTTGGGTTCGGTGTTGACCACGTGGCCAAAAACCACGTGCCCCACGTCCTTGCCGTCCACGCCGGCGCGCGCGAGCGACTCGCGCACGACCAGCGCGCCGAGGTCGGTCGGGGGTTGGTCCTTGAGGCTGCCGCCAAAGGTGCCAATGGCGGTGCGCACGGCGCTGACAACAACAACTTCTCTGCTCATGGGGGGTCTCCTGGTTTTGGGGTGAGCACTATCGTAGCCCGCGAACCTGACCCGTCGTTGACCTGCGTCAGAAAGTCTGGCGGGCGAGCACGCGCAGGCGGGCGGCGTCTTGGCCTTGCGCGCCCGGGCGCGTCACAAAGACTTCGCCCATCGCCAGAAATTCTCCGGTGAGCGCCGTGATGTTGACCTGGTGCGTCACCAGCATCAGGTTGCGCGGCGCCATCCAGCCCTGCACGTTGCGCAGCACGTCGTTGCTCTGGTCGGGGCCACCGCTGGCACCGAAGAACGAGTTGAGCGGCGTCCACACGGTGCTCTGGCCAAAGGCAAGCATGGCGGTGTCGACGCAGCGGCACCAGGCGCTGGAGCGCACCTGGTCGAGCTTGACGCGTTCGCGCGTGAAGGCGGCGCCCACGCGCCTGGCCTGTTGGCGCCCGGCCTCGCTCAGGTTGCGTTGCGTGCCGCACTCTCCGAGCTTGAAGTTGGGTGGGTCGCCCACGCCCGGCTCCGTTTGCGCATGGCGCATGAGGACCACACAGCCGCCTTCGCGCAGCAAGGTCCAGAAGCCGGCCTCCTGGGCGCGGGCGGGCAGGGCGAACGAGCCGGCACCCAGCGCGGCCACCAGGTTGAATTCACGTCGATTCAAGGGGTTCTCCTCGGAGGGGTCAGGGGGTCAGCCGCGCACGTCGGCCACGGGCTGCTCGCCAAAATCGGCGCGTTCCAGAAAACCGAGCACGCGGGCTGCGGCGTCCACTGGCGATGTGAGCTGCCCCTGGCGCTGGAGTTCCACGAAGCGGCCACGGTCGGGAAACGCCGCCGGGTCGCCCGCGCGCAACTGCACCTGCATGTCGGTGTCGATCACGCCGGGGGCCAGCGAGACCAGGCGCGCGCCGTGCTCGCGCTGCGCTTCGTCCAGCGCGCTGCAGCGGGTGAAGTGGTCCATGCCGGCCTTGGCCGCGCAGTACGGGGCTTGCGCGGCCATGGCGCTGCGGCCCAGGCCCGAGGAGATGTTGAGCACCTTGCGCGGCCCGCGCCAGCCGCCCTGCACCCACGCGTTGGTGGCGCGCAGGAAGGCCGCGGTGAGCTGCATGGGGGCTTCGAGACCCACGCGCAGCGCGTTGGCCAGGTCCTCCGGTGGGCAGTGGTCGATCGGGCCAATGCGCGGGATCACGCCGGCGTTGTTGATCAGCGTCGCGCTGGCCCAGGTGCTGGCGGGTTGGCTGTCCAGAAACGCCTGCAACCGGTTGGCGGCACCGCTGGTGTCGGCCAGGTCTTGCGACCATTGCGTGAGCGGCGCACCCAGGGCGGTGGCTTCCGCGGTCAGTTCATGGTTGACCTGGCGCGAAATGCACAGCAGGTGGCGACCGGGCCCGAGCAACTGGCGGGCCATGGCCAGGCCCATGCCGCGCGAGGCGCCGGTGAGGATGGTGAGGTGTTGTGGCGTCATGGTGTGTTCAGAAAGGGCAAGGGCTGTGGAATATCAGGGTCTGGCCGCGGACGGGGTGCGGCAAAGACAGCCAGTGGGCGTGCAGCAGCAGCCGGTTTGCCATGGCTTGCTGGTCGGGCGCAGCGTACAACGCATCGCCAAGCATGGGGTGTCCAAGGGCTTGCAGGTGCACGCGCAGCTGGTGGGTGCGCCCGGTCACGGGTTCGAGTTCGAGCCGCGTGGTGCCGGGGGCTGTGTTGCCCGAAGCGATGCGCCAGCGGGTGGTGCTGGGTTTGCCTTGGTTCTGATCCACTTTCTGCCGCGGCCGGTTGGGCCAGTCGGCCATCAGCGGCAGGCTGATGGTGTTCCAGCCGTTGTCGGGCTCTGGGTTGACGAGTTCACCGGCGACGACGGCGGTGTAGCGTTTGTGCACACGGCGTTCTTCAAAAGCGAGGCTCAGGCTTCGTTGTGCTTCGATACCTCTGGCCATGACCACGAGGCCGGAGGTGGCCATGTCGAGCCGGTGAACCACGAGGGCATCGTTCCATCGGGCCTGGGCTCTTGTGCTGAGGCAGTCCTGTTTCTCCGGACCCCTTCCGGGTACTGCCAGCAGTCCATCGGGTTTGCTGAAGACGAGGATGTGTTCGTCCTCGTGGATCAGGGGGACATTGCTCACAACGACCTCGCGGGCTCGCGGACGCATGGCGCTCTGCTCCGCGAATGTCCTCCGGCGGCTGGTGCCGCCTCCCCCTTGACTTCGCTGCACAGAGCGCCATGCATCCGCGAGCTGAAGTGAGGGTTGCGTACCAACCGACCGAGTGCCAACGAGGTCATCGGCGATCGGGTGGATCGCCGCAGCGAAGTGAAGGAGGAGGGGCGGCAAAGCCGACCCGGGGGACATTCGCGGAGGCGATCCACCCGATCGCCGATGCCCGGACCCGCCGGAGAAAAAAAGCAAGCCATGAAACGCATTGTCCAGGCAAAGGACAATACCCCCCATGCTGTTGCTCGCCCCCATGGAAGGTCTGCTCGACGCCACCCTGCGCGATGTGCTCACGCGCACCGGTGGCATCGACCGCTGCGTGAGCGAATTCATCCGCGTCACCGACATGCTCCTGCCAGAGCGCGTGTTCGTGCGTGTGGTGCCCGAACTCCTCAACGGTGGCCGCACCCGCGCGGGCGTGCCGGTGCGCGCACAACTGCTCGGCTCCGACCCCACCTGCCTCGCTGAAAACGCCCAACGCCTCGCCGGGCTGGGGCCCCACGGCATCGACCTGAATTTTGGTTGCCCCGCCAAGACCGTGAACCAGAGCCGGGGCGGTGCCGTGCTGCTCGACGAACCCGAACTCATTGGTCGCATCGTGGCCGCGGTGCGCCGCGCCGTGCCGGCGCACGTGCCCGTGTCGGCCAAGATGCGGCTCGGTTTCAACGACGATGCGCGCGCCGAAGACTGCGCCCACGCCATCGCCGAGGCCGGGGCCGACGAACTCGTGATCCACGCCCGCACCAAGGCCCACGGCTACCGGCCTCCAGCGTATTGGGACCGGCTGGCCGAAGTCCGCCAGTCGCTGCCGCCCCACCTGCGCCTGCCCGTGATCGCCAACGGCGAAATATGGACGGTGGCCGATGCTGTGCGATGCCGCGAAGTGACCGGCTGCGAACACCTCATGATCGGGCGCGGCATGGTCACCGACCCCGGCCTGGCATTGGCCATCAAGGGGCAGGGCGGCGTGCCCTGGGACGTGCTGCCGCCGTTGCTGCAGATGTTCTGGCAGCAGGTGAGTGCGCGCGTGGAGCGCCGGCACCGCGCCGGGCGGCTCAAACAATGGCTCAACTACCTGCGCAAACGGTACCCCGAAGCACAGCAGGCCTACGACGACCTGCGACTGCTGCACGAACCGGTGGACATCGAGGCCTGGCTGGGCCGTGCGGTGGCTCCGGTGGCCTTGGTCCACGGCGAAACGGTGCCGATCATGGAGCCGCCAGCAGAAATGGCGCAGCCGTGTTAACTTCCGCCCCCCGGACCTGCAACACGACCCCTGTATGACCTCTCTGAATCACCGGCTGGACGCCCTCACGGGTGAGCGCCTGCGCGGCATGCGCCGCGGCCTTGAAAAGGAGAGCCTGCGCTCGCAGCCCGACGGCAAGCTGGCGCTCACGCCACACCCCGCCGCCCTGGGCAGTGCGCTGACGCACCCGCACATCACCACCGACTACAGCGAATCGCAGCTCGAGCTCATCACCGGGGTACACGATTCGGTCGAATCGTGCCTGGCCGAACTCACCGAGGTCCACCAGTACACCGTGCGCAGCCTGCGCGCCGTGGGCGACGAGATGATGTGGGCCTCCAGCATGCCCTGCGGTCTGCCCACCGACGAGACCATTCCGCTGGGCCGTTATGGCTCGTCCAACGTGGGCCGCGCCAAGAGCGTGTACCGCATGGGACTGGGCCACCGCTATGGCCGGCGCATGCAGACCATCTCGGGAATCCACTACACCTGGTCGCTGCCCGGTGTGACCAGCGACGAGTACTTCGCGGCCATCCGCAATTTTCGCCGCCACGCCTTCCTGCTGCTCACCTTGTTCGGTGCGTCGCCTGCGGTGTGTTCCTCGTTCGTCGAGGGCCGTGAACACGAGTTGCAGAAGCTCAGCGATCGCACCCTGTACATGCCGCACGGCACCTCGCTGCGCATGGGCCGCCTGGGCTACCAGAGCGAGGCACAGGCCACGCTGGCGGTGAGCTACAACGGTCTCGAAGGTAATGCCGCTTCGCTGCACGACGCGCTCACGCGCCCCTGGCCCGCCTACGAAGCGCTGGGCATCCGCCACCCGGGTGGCGACTACAACCAACTTGCCACCACGCTGCTGCAGATCGAGAACGAGTTTTACGGCACCATCCGCCCCAAGCGGGTGATCTACCCTGGTGAACGTCCGCTGCATGCGCTTCGCGAACGAGGCGTGGAATACATCGAAGTCCGCCTGATGGACCTCAACCCGTTCGAGCCCATCGGCATCGGCGCGAGCACGCTGCGTTTTCTCGACGTGTTCCTGCTGCACTGCCTGCTGTCCGACAGCCCGCCCGACACGCCCGCCGAAATCCGCGAACTCGCGCACAACCAGCACCTGACCGCTGCGCGCGGTCGCGAGCCGGGGCTGACCCTCATGCGCGAAGGCCAGGCCGTGCCGCTCATGCAGTGGGCCGACGAAATCCTGGTCCAACTCGTGCCCATCGCCGAGTCGCTGGACCTCGCGCAAGGCGGCACGGAGCACGCCAACGCCGTGGCGCTGGCGATTGCCCACCTCCAGTCGCCCGAGCTGTTGCCTTCGGCCCGCGTACTGCAGGCCATGCACACACACCACGGCGATTCGTTCGTGGGCTTTGCACGCGCGCAGTCGTTGCTCACGCACCAGCACCTGCTCTCGCTGGACTGGAGCACCAAACAGCAGGCGCGTTTCGAGGCCATGGCGGCCAAGTCGATCGAGGACCAGCGCGCCATCGAGGCCGCCGACACCATGCCGTTCGAGATCTACCGGCAGGAATACACCTCGCCGGCCCGGTTGGGCCGGCCGCAGGTGCAGCCCACCGCCGTCACGGCCTGAAGCACGGGCGGCCCGCGCTGCCCGCTTTACAAATCAAAAACCGCACGCCCTGGTGGTGTTTGCGCTTTCCCTGCGGGCCGCGTCTATCCTGCACGCTTTGCCCCAGGAGACGCCATGCCCCGCCTGACCGCCGCCCGCTTCGATCAAGAGTTGCTGATCCTCTTTGACGCCTACGTGCACGGCGATCTGGACCGCCGCGGTTTCCTGGATCGCGCGGGCAAGTTCGCCGTGGGCGGCATGACCGCCGTGGGCCTGCTGGCTGCGCTCAGCCCCGACTTCGCCGCCGCGCAGATGGTCCCCAAGGACGACGCGCGCCTGAAGACCGAGGTGGTGGATGTACCGTCACCGTCGGGTTACGGCACCATCAAGGCTTATGTGGCCAAGCCGGCCAACGCCACCGGCAAGCTTCCCAGCGTGCTCGTGGTGCACGAGAACCGGGGCCTGAACCCGCACATCGAAGACATCACGCGCCGCATCGCGCTCGACGGTTACCTGGCGCTGGCCCCCGACGCGCTCAGCCCACTGGGAGGCTACCCCGGCGACGAAGACAAAGCGCGAACGCTGTTTGCCACGCTCGACCAGACCAAGACCCGCCAGGACATGCTCGCCGCCGCGGCCACGCTCAAGGCCCGCGCAGACAGCAACGGCCGCGTGGGCGTGGTGGGGTTTTGTTACGGCGGCGGCATCGCCCACATGCTGTCCACGCAACTGCCCGATCTGGCTGCGGCCGTGCCCTACTACGGCAACCACCCGCCGGCGGACGATGCGGCCAAGGTGAAGGCACCGCTGTTGATCCATTTCGCTGCGGTCGACGAACGCATCAACGCCGCCTGGCCTGCCTATGAGACGGCCCTGAAAGCCGCCGGTGTGCGTTACACCGCCCACCAATACCCGGGCACGCAGCACGGCTTCAACAACGACACCACGCCGCGCTTCGATGCGCCCGCCGCGAAGTTGTCGTGGGACCGCACCATGGCATTTTTCAAGGAACGTTTGACGGCCTGAAGGCCCGCCGGCGGCGGCCTTTCAGGCCTCGCCGCCGAATCGTTTGATGAGGTTGTCGATGTATTTTTCGACGAGTTTCTCGAACTCGCCTTCAACGACGGGCGCCACCACCATCTTCATCAGGCCGGGCAGCGGCACCTCGATCTCACCCTGAATCGCCAGCGTCACGTTGGTGGATTTCTTGTTGTCGACGATCTTCCAGTTGCCGCCCACCTGTGCATTGCCGATGCCCTTGACCGGTGTCCATTTCACGGTGCCCTTGGCCAGGTCGCTCACGTACTTGCTGGCGTAGACGGTCTGGATGTTCACCTGCGCGGTGCCGACCTTCTCCATCTCCCACTGGTACACGCCGCCACCCAGGTCGGTGAGCTTGTCGACCTTGGGGAAATGGCTGACCGATTCGGGCACGTCGGAGAGCACGGAGAACACCTCGGCCGCCTTGGCCTTGACGTCGAATTCGTAGCCCAGATCGATTTTCACGGTGATGGCCATGGGGCTCCTCAAGGGGTTGTTGTGTTGGAAATTCATTGTAGGCAGGGGCACTGTCCGCGCACCCCGGGAAATACACCAAGGCACAATCCCCGCTCCCCGCCCATCTTCCAGACCCTTTTCCAGAATCGTTTCCATGAGCATCCAGTGGTTCCCCGGGCACATGCACCTCACGCGCAAGGCCATCACCGAGCGCGCGAAGGACATCGACGTCGTGATCGAGATGCTCGACGCGCGCCTGCCAGGGTCCAGCGCCAACCCGCTGCTGGCTGAGCTCACGGCCGGGCGGCCCACGCTCAAGGTGGTCAACAAACAGGACATGGCCGACCCCGAGCGCACCACGCTCTGGCTTGCCCACTACAACGCCCTGCCCAACACCCGTGCCATCGCGCTGGACGCCAGCATCACCGCACCGGCGCGCGCCATCATCGCGTCGTGCTTCGAGCTCGCGCCCCTGCGCGGCGGCATGGTCAAACCCATGCGCGTGCTCATCTGCGGCATCCCCAACGTTGGCAAGAGCACGCTGATCAACACCCTCCTGGGCAAGCGCTCGGCCAAGACCGGCGACGAGGCCGGCATCACCCGCACCGAGCAGCGCCTCGTGCTGGCCGATGGCTTCTACCTCTTCGACACGCCCGGCATGCTGTGGCCGCGCATCGTGGTGCCCGAGAGTGGCTACAACCTGGCGGCCAGTGGCGCGGTGGGCCGCAACGCCTACGACGACCAGGAAGTGGCCCTCGAGCTGATGTCCAAACTCAAGGTCACGTACGGCGCGCAGCTCGAAGCGCGCTACAAGCTCGGCTTGCCCCTGGACACCGTGGCCAGCCTGCCCGACGAAGACGTGATGGCCGCCATCGCCCGCAAGCGCGGCGCCATCGGCACGGGTGGCAGCATCCACTGGCAGAAGGTCGCCGAGCTGCTGATCGCCGATTTCCGCAGCGGCGTGCTCGGTCGCATCACGCTGGAGACGCCCGAGCAGTTCCTGCAGTGGCTCGCCGCCGGCCAGTTGGCCGACGCCGAGCGCCAGAGCAAGAAAAAAGAGCGCGCCAACAAGCCGAAGGTACGCAAGCCCGACCGGCGCTGAAAATCCCGCGGGCTTGATCCGCGTCAAGGCGCGCAGGGCGCTCCGGCTTCACGATGGAACGCCCCGTTCCGATGGAGCCCGCCATGACCCCCTCCCGCCGCATCCTGCTGATTGAAGGCCACCCCGACCCGAGCGCCGATCGGCTCAACCACGCCCTGGTCTCGGCCTATGCCGCCGGCGCCACGGCGGCGGGCCACGAGGTGCGCCGCATCGCCGTGGGCGCACTCGACTTTCCCCTGCTCAAGACCGCAGAAGCCTGGCACCACGGCGCTCTGCCGCCCACGTTGCAGTCCGCGCAGGACGGCATGGCCTGGGCCGAACATGTGGTGATTTTTTTCCCGCTGTGGCTGGGCGACATGCCGGCGCTGCTCAAGGCGTTTCTGGAGCAGGTGGCGCGTCCGGGTTTTGCAGTCGGCCCCGAGGGCGCCAAACCATTTGGACACAAGCCATTGAGCGGACGTTCGGCTCGCGTGGTGGTCACCATGGGCATGCCCGCGCTCGCCTACCGCTGGTACTTTCGCGCGCACAGCGTCAAGTCACTGGAGCGCAACATCCTGGGCTTTGTGGGATTTGCCCCCATCCACGAAACGCTGATCGGCTCGGTGGACGGCCTGGGCGCAGAGGGCGTGGCGCGCTGGTTGCAGAAGCTGCGCAAACTGGGCGCGCAAGCCAGCTGAGGGCGGCCTGCCGTCGTCCTTCAGGGCATCAAGGTGATCTGAAAGGCACGGCCGTCGGCCAGCCTGGCGCAGGCGCCGCCATCGGGTGTCGGTGAAAGTCGCTCCACAGTGCCGGGCAGGGGCTTCAGATCGGCCAGTTCATGCCATTGTCCGGGCGCGTCCCAGCGCAGTGCGTGCAGCGCCTGGCGTGTCATGTCGGGCACAACGATGGTTGGGCGCAGCCCTGGGAGTTGCAAAATCACGGCCAGTCTCTGTTCCAGTGCACCCATGCGATGGTTGGAGACATCCATTGCCTTGGCAAATGGCACGAGCTCCGGCGGCTGAAAGTGATACAGGGTCAGGACGCCGCCAATGTGGGGCGTGGTCACGCTGGCCACATCGAGTTTTCCGTCGCCATCGAAATCGGCAAAGCCCACCGGGTTCAGCCAGCGAAAAGTCGAGCCAGCGAAGGGGCTGCGGGCGCGTTCCACCAGGCTCGCATGGCCCTTTTGCCATTGCAGACCGAGCACAACCAGCGATGCGCCACGCAGCGTGTCGGCTTCGATCAATACGATTTCGTCGCTGCCGTCCCCGTCGAGGTCGATGATGCGCGGCACCCTGTCTTCAAAGACGCGGTTGATGGCCAGGGTGTGACTCACGACTTGCGGCGTGCGCCCTGCAGCCCTGACCAACGCATGCACGCTTCCCGCATGCACTGGGGAGCCCAGCGCACCGTGCGGATAGCGCCGCGTCGGCGACCCAAGCCAAACCCAGGCGATGTCCTTCGCTCCTGCCACCGCCTCACTTTGCGGCAATCGGTTTGCAGTTTCGGGGGGCGGTGCGGCTTGCGCCGTCGCAGCGTCTGCACACTGTGCATCGGCAGCCTTGACCGACAGACCCATGGCCTGGGCACTGCCGATCTCAAGGAGCATCACGGCCAGCGCTGCTGCAATTGCAGCAGCCCCAAAAAAAACGCCACCGTGTTCAAGAGGGTGGCGATCAGGCCGTGGTTTGAGGAGGTTCATGCAAGGTGTGTCGGCCGGCGCCGCCAAACCTTACAGGCCCGCTTTTTGCAGGGCCTCCCGGGCATCATCGCACCGTGATGGTGATGCGCTCGCTGATCACCACCGGGTGGTGCGGAATGTGGTTCTGGTCGCCCAGCACGAGTTGCAGCGTGTGGGTGCCGGGCTTGAGTTCCACGCTGGTCTCGGTCTGGCCGAGGCCGAAATGCCGGTATTGGTCGTTGGCGGGCAGGGGGGCGTTGGCGTCCACCTCGGCCACGTCGATCAGCAGGTGGTGGTGGCCGGTGCCGGCCTTTTCCACACCGGCGGGGGCCACACCCATTCCGCTCAGTCCAAAGCCCACCTTCACCGGGTTGGTGACTGTGGAGCCGTTGCGAAGGTTGGTGAAATAGACCCTGGCCTCGGCCGGGGCGGCCACTTTCTTGTAGCCAGAGGACAGCGTGGGCGTGCTCTCGGTGAGTCTGGCGGGGGTGGTGGGGGCTGCGGTGGTCATCATGCCGCCGTGGTGCATGGCGTGCATGGCGGCGTGGTCGTGGCGGGCGCAGCCCACCAGCACCATCGCCGCGGTGGCGACCACACCGAGTTGCGCAGCGCGCATGGAAATTCTCATGGGTGTCTCCTGAAGTGGTTGTTGTGCCGCTCAGGATACGCCGGGAGGCGTGGTCGCGTGGGCAGTCGCCCAGCGCCCACCGGGGTCATTGCGACCCCGGCGCGCCGACCATTCAGGGCTCGACCTTCACGCCCTTCCAGAAGGCGACGCGCCCCCGGATCTCGTCGGCTTCGGGCTTGGGGTCCGGGTAGTACCAGGCCGCGTCGGGGTTGAGTTCACCGTTGACCAGCAGCGAGTAGTAGCTCGCCTGGCCCTTCCAGGGGCAGCTGGTGCGGTGGTTGCTGAAGGTCACGTGATCGCGGTTGAGCGAACTTTCCGGAAAGTAGTGGTTGCCTTCGAGCACCACCGTGTCGTCGCTCTCGGCGATCACAGCGCCGTTCCAGGTGGCCTTCATGCCAGGCTCACTTGTTCTTTTCCTTGCCGCGCGGCAGCACCGACGTCACGGGCGGCATGGGCCGGTCGGACGTGGCCGGGCCCTTGGGCGCGGAGGTGTCCTTTTTCGGTTTTTTGGACAGTTTTTCGTTGCGCTGCTCTTTGCCCATGGGGGCCTCCGTTAAACAGCCGCGAAGGCGGCTCGACTGCGCGATGGTAAGCCACAAAAGAGCGCTTCAAGGCTGACCGATGCCCAGGAATGTTGCCAGGGCCTGGGTGTCGTTCGCGCCGGCCTGCATCACCACCTGGCCGCTGCGCTGGTGGCGCGCCACGATGTAGGGCACCGAGGTGGCGCCCAGGCGCTCGAGCAACTCGGTGTTGGTCTTGATGGTCGCCATCACGTCGGGCGCGATGGCGGCCGAAGCTGCGGTACCGCCGTTGCCAGCCAGCAGCGAAGTTTCGTGGTCGGTCATGGCCTGCATCGGGTTGGCGGCGGTCATGATGGCGGCGCCTTGTGGTGCACTCTTCGCGTTCATGATGGCCACCGGCAACCAGACGAACTTCACGCTGTCGTGCAGGGGCAACGAGGCTTGCCACAGGCGTGCGCAGTGGGGGCACTGCGGGTCGAACAAGACATACACCGCGTTGGCGCTGAGAATCTTGCCGGCGGCAAACCCCTTGCCTTGCGAGGCGAGCACGTCCAGTGCCTGGGAGGCTTCGACCTGTGTGGTGACGGCAGCGGGTGCCGTCGCCGGTGGCGTGCCGACCTCTTCTTTCGAGCAGGCTGCCAGCAGTATCAGCGAGGCGAGCAGGGGCAGGGCAAGGGGTCGGAGTTTCATGGTTGACGCAGCAGATGGTTCAGTTGTTCAGGATCAGGTTGACGATCAGGCCCGTGGCAATGGCCACCAGCACATAGTCGCCACCAACCTGTACCCATTGCTGGCCACGCGGTGGCGCGTACAGGCGGTGTTGGTACGGGTTCACCACCACGTACTGGCGGTTGCGGTATTCAACCGGGATGTAGCGCCCGCGCTGGAACTGCGGACCACGTGCCTGGTAGTAGTAGCGCACGTCCGGGCCACGGCGGTCTGCGCGGCGGTCGTGTTTGTAGTCGTGGCGGTCTGCACGGCGATCGTGTTTGTAGTCGCGGCGGTCTTCGCGGCGTTCCTGGCGGAAGTCGCGGCGGTCGTCGCGACGGTCTTCACGGAAGTCCCGGCGGTCGTCGCGGCGATCGTCCACCCGTTGCATGGAAGGCTTTTCAAAGCGGCCACCGTTCGGGTTGCCCTGCGCGAAGGACAAGGTGCTCAAGCTCAGCGTGGCAGCGGCGATTGCGTAGACAACAAGGTTTCGGGGTTTCATGGAGTGGACTCCTGGGGGTTGGTGAGCCTTCATGGTGTGCGCCCCATGTATCGGCCCGGTAAATGCACCGCGCTGTGCAGGCAAAGTTCGGTAGCGGGCTGTGCGGTCTCTCAGGGCTTCAGCCCTGGGCGGCAGCTTGGGCGTGCAGCTTGGCAGCAATGTATTCGCCGTGCGTCACATGCAGCAAGCCGGCCACCTTGCTGATGACGTGGTGCTCGTTGGCGTCCAGTTGGTTGTCGGCAAATGCCACCTCCCACATGGCCTCGACCACGGCGATCTTCTCCGCCTGGGTGAAACGCTCGTTCATCATGCCGGTGAAGCGCTGGTAGTCGTAGGCGGTGCGTGCGGTCTCGTGGGCCAGCTCCATGAGGCGGTCGATCTCGTCGTCGTTCAGGTCGAACTTGCGCCGCAGCGCCGTGATCACAGCCTCACGCTCGACGTCGCTCAGGTTGGGTTCGGCCCGCATCACCTCCACCAGCAGAACGGCGGTGGAGAGCTGCAAGGTGTGTTCCTGTTCATGGGGCAGCTGTGCGCCGGCCGGTGCTGTGAGGCTGGCGGCAAGGTTGTCGAACAGGTCTTTGAGGGTGTTGAGCATGGGTGTTGGGTCGGGAAAACGATGGTGGACCTCAGGCCCGAGGCGAAGGTTCCCGGCCCCAGACCAGCAGCAGGTTGTTGGCCGGCATGGCGTGGCGCTCGCGCAGGTGAAGGCCTGCACGCAGGGCCTCGGCCGCCACGGCAGACAGCTCGCGGATGCCCCACTCCGGGTGCGTGCCACGCAGGCTCTCGTCGAACGCGAGGTTGCCTGGCGAGGTAGGCGCACCGTCTTCCAGGTAAGGGCCGTAGGTGATGAGCACGCCGCCGGGAGCGAGCACCCGCGCTGCGCCCTGCATGAGTCCGGCACAGGCGGCCCAGGGGGCAATGTGAAGCATGTTGGCGCAATACACCGCATCGAAGGTCTCTCCGAACGCTTCGCCGAACAAGTCACCCTCGTCGGGCCACTGCGCCGAAGTCACGTCCAGCCGCATCGGCGGCAGCACATTGCGCACACCCGATTGTTCGGTCCAGGCCGCGATGGTGGCCATGGCGCTGGCCTGCAGGTCGGTGGGTTGCCATTGCCAGCCGGGCAGCCCGGCGGCAAACCAGGTGGCGTGCTGACCGGTGCCCGACGCAATCTCCAGCGCCATGCCGCGCTCGGGCAGCAACCGCTGAAGGGTTTCCAGGATGGGCTGCTTGTTGCGGTCGGCGGCAGGACTGGCAGGCAGGGCGGTCATGGCTGCATTGTGGAGCACACCCTTTCGCGGGGCTTTCAGGCCATCGAGCCGGCGCCCCGCGTGCACGCTGGGCGCGTGATAGAGTCCGGCCTCGTTTTCGCGTGGGTCTTTCCGTGCGTTCCCTTCACGCACCCTGTCTTCCATGCCCGCTGCCTTCGTTCCCCCCGATGCCCCCATCGACATCGTCTACCTCTGGGTCGATGGCAACGACCCCGCCTGGCGCGCCAGGCGCCACCAAGCCGCACAGCGGCACGATGAGATCGACTCCAGCGCCATGGCGCTCTACGGCAATGTCGAAGGGCGCTTCCGGGACAACGACGAATTGCGTTACAGCCTGCGCGCGCTGGAGCGCCACTTCCCCGACCATGGCCATGTGTACGTCGTCACCGACGGCCAGACACCGTTGTGGCTGCGGCCCTCAAAGCACCTTACGCTGGTGGACCACCGTGAGCTGATCCCGGCCGAGCGGCTGCCTACGTTTGATTCCGCCCACATCGAATCGTTTGTGCACCGTATCCCTGGTTTGTCGGAACGGTTTTTCTATTTCAACGACGACGTGTTCTTCGGTGCGCCGGTGCGGCTGGACCAGTGGTTCTGGCCCGGCGGTGTGTACGCCACCTGGTCCGACGACCCGGTGGTTGAGGGCATCGCACTGCGGGCCGACGAAAACGCTCTGGAGAACGCCAGCCGCCTCTCGGCACAGTGGCTCGGCCGCCTGCCTCGCTACCGGCACACGCCGCGCACCTTTGCCCATTCGCCGCGTCCCTTGCTTCGCTCCCTTCTGAGCGCGGCAGAGCAGGCCGCGCCCGAGCTGTTTGAACGTGTGCGCTCCACCACCTTCCGCAACTGGTCCAGCCCCACGCTGGTGTCCGACTTCGTGCTGCGCCGGGGCCTGGCCCTGGGGATGGTGCGCATGCGCGGGTGCGCGCACCTGCACGTGACGACCGGCTGCCATGACCAGGCGCAGCAACTCGACGCGCTGATTGATGCGGCCGGACAGCTGGATTTTTTCTGCATCAACGACACCACCGACGACGCCCATGGACAGGACCCCCGGCTGGCCAAGGTGCGGGCCGCGCTGCAGACCCTGTTTCCGCTGGCATCGCGTTTCGAAAACGACGCCGCCAGCCTGCTGCACTCCGCCACCCATGCGCCACACCGCCATGCCGGGCGGCTGCGCACGGGCCATCAGCTAGCATGAGCCGATGAGCACCCAATACGAGAGCCTTCAGCTCGCCAGCCTGTACCCCGACGCTTTCAACGTCCCCGCGCCCGACACACCAGCCGGGCGCGACGTGTGGCCACGCAAACCCGGCGTGTTCGTCCGGCTGGTGGTCAGTGGGCCAGCCGCCGAGGGCGCCGAGCCCGACAAGCCTGCCCTGGAACTCGCCACGGGCCAGTTCGGCCTGGTGCCGACCTGGGTCAAGTCCGCGTCAGACGCCAAGCTGCGCTCGACCAAACTGGTCAACGCGCGCTGCGAGATCGTGACCACCTCCAACAACTTCCGCGACACCTGGCTGGGCGCGCGCCGCTGCATCGTGCCCATGATGTCGTTCCAGGAAGACGACTTTCGCAGCGGCAAGGCCGTGCCCACGCGCATCACCCGGATTGACGGCAAGCCCATGGGCGTGGCGGGTTTGTGGGAACGCTGGAAGGGTGCGGGCGACGAAGAGATCGTGAGCTTCTGCCTGCTCACGGTGAACGCCAACAGCCATGCCTTGATGCACCGCTACGGCCAGCCCGGCAGCGAAAAACGCATGCCCGCGATCCTCAACGAAGGCGCCTACAACGCCTGGCTGACGGCGCCCCACCCGGAGAAGGCGCGCGAGTTCATGCGGGCGTATTCGGCCACCCTGCTCACCGCGAACCCGATCCAGAGGTGATGCGTGTGGGCGTGCTCAGTCGGCGCTGACCGGCTGGGGGCGTTTCTTGGCCGGCGAAGGCCGCGGTACATCGCGTTTGGGCGTGACCAGCAAGGGCGGCATGGGTTCGTGAAAGGTGGAGTGCTCGCGCAGCAGCATGATGGCTTCCAGCCGCGTGCGCCGCTTGATCACCACATGCAGCAGCAGCAAGGCCCCGCCCACCGCCAGCGCCATCCACGCCGGTGCCAGCAAGGCCCGGGCGGCCACCTTGAACATGGCCTGGTGGTTCAACACCAGCGACAGCGCCCACAAACCCCCACCCGCGAGCAAGGCGCTCACCCCGTTGACCAGCAACGGGTCGTGCTTGCGGCGACCGGTTTTGCGCGGCGAGGGCTTGGCTTTCTGCAGGAAATCCTGTTCTTTTGACATGCCTGCGTATCCTGCCTTGAAGGGGGTGCCAGCGGTGTTGCAGACCGACGAAACCGACGACTGGCCGGCTGACCGTGATGGCCCCGCGCGGTGAAGAGGCGGTTTGGTCTAACCCGGCTGAATGGATGATGACTTATGGCTGAAAGGCGTCTGTGCGCCATCGCTCATTCGAGCGCTGCAGGGGTCGTCGCGATGTCGTGTTCCGACATCGGATGCTGCTCACCCACCGAGGCCAGTGCACGGCGCTCGGCCTGGTTGATCACCTCCATCGGCGTGGCGCTGTCGGGCTCGAGCGTGACCACACCCACACCCACTTGCGGCGTGAAGGGCAGGTAGGCCTGCTGCGCGTCCATCACGGCCAGGGGCATGGGCACGGTGGAGCGCAGGCGGGTGACCACTTCCAGCGTGGCTTCGGTGAGCTTGTCGCTGGTGATCACCACCACGAAACAGCGCGGGTGGTACAGGCCCACCACGCAACGGAAGCCGGCCGCCCGCCGCACACGGGCAGCCAGCGTGGTGAGGATCTGGTGCTCCGTGCCGCGCGCGGGAGTGTCCGACAGTTCGTAGAGATTGCTCACGTGCAGGCACACCACGGTGCAGATGCCGCCACGGCGGGCCGTGCGCCAGAACACGTGCTCCACCTCGGTCAGCAGCGCGGCTCCCGTGGGTAGGCCGGTGGCCGGTTCGGCGCCCTGGTCCAGCAGCGAGAGGCGTGCGAGCTGGCGGTTGTGCCGGTTGCGCAGCAAACCCAGCACCGAGGCAATGAGGAGGTACGACACCGTGCACGCCGCCGTGGCCAGCCAGGTGCCCAGACCCAGCCCGGCCACACTCAGGCCGCGCGCATACAGGCCCGCCGTGGTGGCCGCCAAGCACACGATGCCCACCGCCATCCAGCGCGCCAGCGGATCCCCGAGCTGGTGGGCCCGGCGAACCGCCAGCATGGCCAGCAGCACCGGCACCATGTTCACGGCGGCGGCCAGCGCCAGCAGGGCGCGAAAGTCCGCGGGCTCGACTTGGGTGGCCACCGCGGCAAGGGCGAGGGCCGCCAGCAACAGCACCGTGCCCCCCATCACCGTGAGCTGGTGCACCAGCGCGTCCTCGCGCACGCCGCCCAGCCAGTTGCTCAGGTAGTACAGGCCCATGGCGCCTGCCAGCGGCCCCAGGCCCGCCTTGACCACCATCACCAGGCGCGCCGGCAGGTCGGGGAAGAACACCTCCGGCAAGCCCGTCATCACCACACAGCTGCCGCCTGCCAGCAGCAGGAACAGAGCGTTGCGCATGGAGGCGAGGGAGCGGCTGGACAAGGCGTCGCCCAGCGCCACGGCCGACAAGGTCAACAAGCCTCCCAGCACGGCCGACCAGACTGCAATTTCAGAAACGGGCATGCGGCGGATTGTGGTGGCTGAGCAGCAAAGGCCCTGCGACATTTTTCACGCTGCATACCCCACAGGTGTATGGCTTGGCCAGGCGTCGTGCGAGCACCACTGCAGAGGGCCGTCTGTGCGATGCGCCTACAGTCCACCCATGTCCCTTGAGATCACCTCGACGCCAGAAGCTGGCCCGAACCACGCCGTTTCCCGCCTGCGACGCACGCGCCTGGCCGCCAGTGCCAAACCCTTTGTGGCCCGGGGTTCTGGAGGCGGCCGCTGCGCCGGCTGCCGGCTCATTGCCAGCCACTGCGTGTGCGCCCTGCGCCCGCGCGTGCAGACCCGAGTCGGGGTGTGCCTGGTCATGGGCGACATCGAGGCGCTCAAGCCCAGCAACACCGGCTGGTTGGTGGCCGACGTGGTCGCCGACACCTGGGCCTTTGGCTGGTCCCGCACCGCGGTGGACCCGGCCCTGCTGGCCCTGCTGGCCGATCCGCAGTGGCAGCCTGTGCTGGTGTTTCCGGGCGAGTTCGCGCCGCCCGAGCGCGTGGTGACCGGGCTGCCGCCCGGCGGTGAAGGCGGCAAGAAGCCGCTCTTCGTGTTGCTCGACGGCACCTGGTCCGAAGCCCGCAAGATGTTCCGCAAGAGCCCGTATCTCGACGCGCTGCCCGTGCTCAGCCTGCACCCCGACGAGGTGTCGAACTACCGGCTGCGCCGCTCCTCGCGCGAGAGCCACTTCTGCACCTCGGAAGTGGCGGCGCTGTGCCTGGCGATGGCCGGCGAAACGCTCGCCGCACACAGCCTGGCCGCCTGGCTCGACGTGTTCACCGAGCACTACCTCAGCGCCAAACGCAGCGTGGTACTCGACCGCGAGAGCGAGGCGCACCAGAGGCTGCGCGCGCTGGCCACGCAGGGACATGACACGCCGGAACTGCTCAGCGGAGTAGCATGGGAAGCCTCCCAAACCAACCCAGGTGCCGAGGCATGAACGATCCGAACCCCCACATTCCCCGCACGTCAACAACGCCCGCGATCATCACCAGCGTGATCGTGCTCGCGGTGGTGCTCCTTGCTGGCTACTTCGGCTGGCAGCACTTCAAACCCCGGCCGGCCCCGGTGCCCGTGGTGGAGCCCGTGGCACAGATGCCAGAAGCGGCGCCCGTGCCAATGGCCCCCGCTGCGCCGGCCATCCAGCACCCCATCGATCCACCGGTTTCCGACACCGCTGGAGGACCTGCGCCCCTGCCCGCACTCGCCGATGCAGATCAACAGGTGGGTGATCTGCTCACCGAATTGCTCACGCGCAAGAACGTGCTGGCCTTCCTGCAGCTCGACGGTTTTGTGCGGCGCGCCGTGGCCACGGTGGACAACCTGGCGCGCGAGCAAGCGCCTGCGAGGGTGTGGCCCGTCAACCCCACGCCCCGGCGCTTCACCGTGCAGCGCGGCGGCGATGGCGTGGACACCATCCACCCCGACAACAGCCAGCGTTACACACCGCTGGTGCAGATGATCGACGCGGTCGACACAGCGCAGGCCGTGGCGCTGTACCGCCGGCTCTACCCCCTGTTTCAGCAGGCCTATGAAGAGCTGGGCTTTCCGGGCCGGTACTTCAACGACCGGCTGGTGCAGGTGCTCGACCACCTGATTGCCACGCCGGTGCCGACGGCGCCGCTGGCCGTGACGCTGGTGAACGTCAAAGGCGAAGTGCCATCCACCCGGCCCTGGGTACGCTACGAATTTGCCGACCCTGCGCTGGAATCGCTCTCGGCCGGCCGAAAGATCTTGCTGCGCGTGGGCCCTGACAATCAGCAACGGCTGCAGGCCAAGTTGCGCGACATCCGTCAGCGCATCGCCAGGCCATGAGTGCTGCAACAGGTCCGCACATGGTTTCGACACCCGTTTCCCGCCTGATCTGCTTCAACAAACCCTATGGTGTCTTGAGCCAGTTCACGCCCGAGGGGCGTTGGCGCGGGCTCAAGGACTTCATCGACATCCCGGGTGTGTATGTGGCCGGCCGGCTCGACGCCGACAGCGAAGGCCTGCTGCTGCTCACCAACGACGGCCAGCTGCAAGCCCGCATCAGCGACCCGCGCCACAAGATGGAAAAAACCTACTGGGTGCAGGTGGAGGGCCTGCCCAGTGAGGCCGCCTTGCAGGCCTTGCGCGAGGGCGTGCAGCTCAACGACGGCCCCACGCGCCCGGCGCGCGCGCGCCTCATGCCCGAACCGTCACCCTTGTGGGAACGTGACCCACCCGTGCGCGTTCGCCAGTCCATCCCCACCAGCTGGCTCGAACTGGTGATCGCCGAGGGGCGCAACCGCCAGGTGCGCCGCATGACCGCCGCTGTCGGCCACCCCACGCTTCGGCTCATTCGCGCCGCCATCGGGCCGCATGCGCTCGAAGACCTGGCGCCCGGCGCCCTGCGCGGTTGAACACCGATCCAACCCATGACCAACAAGATCCTGCTCACCGGTTTTGACGCCTTCGGTGGCGCATCGCTCAACCCCAGTTGGCTTGCGGTGAAAGCCCTGCACGGAAGGCAAGTGCTCGGGCACACCATGGTGGCCGCGCAGCTGCCCACCGTGTTCGATACCTCGCTGAAAACCTTGAATGCGCTTCTGAAGCAGCACAGCCCCTCGCTCGTCATTTGCGTGGGACAGGCCGGTGGACGCAACGCGCTGTCGCTGGAGCGCGTGGCCATCAACGTGAATGACGCGCCCATCGCCGACAACGCGGGCGGTCAACCGGTAGACACGCCGGTGAAGCCGGGCGCGCCCGCCGCCTATTTCACCAGCCTGCCCATCAAGGCCATGCTGGCCACACTTCGAGCGCAAGGCGTTGCCGCCGAGGTGTCGCAAACCGCCGGCACCTTCGTCTGCAACCACGTGTTCTTCGGGCTCATGCACGCCCTGGCCACGCGGCGCGAACTCAAGCACACGCGCGGCGGTTTCATTCACGTGCCCTGGTTGCCCGAGCAGGGCACACCCAGCATGCCGCTGGACGCGATCGTGCGCGGCCTGCGGCTCGCGGTGCGCTGCGCGCTTCAGGTGGAGAAAGACACCACGCTGGGCGCTGGCGCCACGAGCTGAACCGCCGACGCCTCAGGCCTGCCAGACCCCGAAGCCCGCCGAGCGCAGGTCGATACCGACCTCGATCTCCTTGTCCGCCGCGTCCGCGTACATCATCGGGTTGAAGCCCTCGTACAAATCGGGCAACAAGCGCAGCCCGTACTTCATCACATACGCGTTCGACTGAATCCCCGCCTTGTGCTTGTCGAACCGCACGTCCGGGTCCAGCCCGGTCATGCCCACGTACACACACGGCTTGCCCTCGACGTAACCCGGGTTGTTCTTGCGGAAGCGGGCCTCCTGCAGCACGTCTTTGTGCAGCTCGATGACGTAGACGTGGTGGTGGGGGCGGCGGGCCATCTAGGCGTTCAATGACTTGAGTACCTGCTCTTCCGCAGTGATCAGATCACCCACCAGGCGCTCGTCAATCTCCATCAAACCCTCATATTTACCGAGGTTGCGTTTGTTGTGGCGAAGGTCCAGCACGCGCCACACCTCTGGCCCCAGACCCAGCGTGTGGGGCAGCACCTGAAAGACGATGTAGCGGTTGCCTGCTCTATAGCCTTTGCGGCGCAAGGCTGCCAGACACAAAGCGTGCGCCGCGTTGTAGGCCAGGTCGAAGCGACTTTCAAGCGCCAGCGAGGCGTTGCGCGCATCTGCCAACCTTGCTGTACCGGTGCGTATCAAGCCTGCTGTTTCGTTGTCATCCGGTGCCTCGGCTTTCAGCGCTTTGCCAGGGCCGCTCAAGTTTTCAAGTGCTTGTGTCATGGGCCGGCTCCTCCTCGCCGATCAGCCATATCTTGGGCTGTTGCATCACACGTGTGACGAACGCATTGTCTTGGGCCCGGCGCCGCTCAAACTCCTCGGGGGTATAGATCGTGGGGTTCACCGTGCGGGTCAGCGTTTGGCTGGCGCCATCCAGCGCGCCCAACAGTTCGCCGTAGCGCAAGCTTCGGCTCACGATCAACAGGTCCACATCGCTTTGCGCGGTGTCTTGTTGGCTGGCCATGGAGCCAAACACAAACGCCAATTCGATGGCCGAGGCCATGGGCGCCAGCGCAGCTCGCAACACATCGCCCAGCCCCATGGTCTTGAGCACCAGCCCTCGCAGCTCGGCAAACACCGGCGAAGCCGCGTTGGCCTGGTAGTGCTTCTGGTTGCCTTGCTTGCGTGCGGTGATCAAGCCTGCATCGCAAAGCCCTGCGAGCTCGCGCTGCACGGCGCCTTTGCCCGACTGCGCGATGGCGATCAACTCGTTGGCGTAGAAGCTTCGGTCTGGCGTGCCAAACAGAACGGCCAGCACCCGTTGCCTTACCTTGGGGAACAAGGCGTCGGCTGTGCCGGAGAGGAGTGGAGTGTCAGAAGTCATACCCAAAGTGGGTACGATGGTACCCTGTTTGGGGTTTTAAAGGCGGACTTGCCTGGGCAATACGGCATCAATGAAACAGAACAGCCAGGCATGCGAGAAAACCCCCAGCAGACAAACCTGGCGAGCAGTTGTGGCACCGTCACTTTCGATCGGCCACAGCTCCACGCGGCGCCATGCCCACACGTTGTACGTCACCACCAAGGTCAAGCCTGCCAGTCCTGCCCACCACGACTGAACGAGCAACGCGATGAAGCCGGCGGCCACCAGCAACAAGACTCCCACCACCCAGATGCCGCTGGACGTGCTGGCAATCACATGCGAGAGCTGACCGCAGGCAGCACACTTGGCAGGGATTTCCCGGCAGGACCATCGCACCGCCAGATTGGGTACGGCATCTTGTTGGCAGCGAGGACAGGTGTGCTGGTGCATGACTAGACGGTTGACCGCATCATTCTGGATGGCTCAACACCGCACGCATGCGCTCACCCACCACCGACATCGCCCGCCCGAAGCCCGCCACCCAGCGCAGCGACTCGGGCTCGATGACGAAGAGCGAAAAGTCACCAAACGAAAACAGCGGTTCGGCGTCGGGCAGTTTGGCCAGGTAAGCGAGTCGTGCTGCCTCATACCCGGGCGATTCGTGCGAGCACTGGCGTGCCGAGCCTTGAACGCTCGCGCGGGGCAAGGCCAGCGGTGAATCTCCAACCGCAAGCGGTGCAGTGACCAGCAGCGCCACCGCCGGGTTGCGCAGCATGTCTTGCGTGTGGGTGGCCAGCTGGCTCACGTGGATGACGAAGCCCGTGCCAGCGGGCAGCAGTGCAAACGGCACCATGGACACGGCCGGTGCGCCCTTGTGCAGCGTGGCCAGCGAGGCCACGGGCTGGGTGCGCAGCAAAGACATGAGTGCGGTGGATTCGGTTTCGTTCATGGGCTCTCGCAGGCGCTGTTCATCGATCCGATTTGTCATGATCGCCATGATGGTCTAAGGTCAAAGTGCCTGGCGACGTTTCGTCGTCCACGCACCCAGCCCGTGGGCAGTTGTCAGGCTCTCTTATTTTTCTTCTGAAAGGAGAACAACATGGGACTGCTTGACAAGTTTTTTGGCAGCAAGGTGTCATATCCGCCGCTGCCGCCCGACAGCGAGGCAATGGGCAAGCTCGACGAGATCAAGGCACCGCTGGAAGAGCTGGCGCACAAGGTGTCCGACCATCTGCAAGTGGTGCCGGCAGAGCATGAAGCCTTTGTGTTCCTCGGCAAACCACCCGAGAGCTTCGGCGTTGCCTGGATCCACGACGGCAAGGTCGCGAGCCTCAACGACATTGCCAAGGAACACCACCTGTCGCAGGTGCAAGTGGGTGAGCTGGTTGCCCGGCTTGGGCAGGCCTACCAGCACGCCAGCGAATCGCCGCGCTACTCGGCGGAAATTGGCGGCAAGCAGATGGTGGTCATACCGTCAAAGGGTCTGGAGCAGGAAGTGCACCAGATCATGGCGAACACGCTGCACTGAGTGAGGCTCAGGCGCCTGGCTTCAACAGCCTGCGCAGCACGCGGATCTTTTGCCAGGCCACCGCCTTGGGCAGCGTCATGGCCATGGCCAGCATGCAGCGCTCCAGCCACCCCTGGCGCTCTTGCAGGCGGTCAATGGCCTTGGAGAGATCCCGCGCCACCGCTGGGCCATAGGCCTGTTCGGCCTTGGCCAGTGCAAGGCGAAGCAGGGGCAAGGGAAGGCCCATCATGGCCAGGTCGATCACGTCCCGGCTGAACACGCTGTCGTCTGCCCACCGGTCTGAATTGGCCAACAGTTTGGATGCCGCCATGTCCATCGGCGTGAGCGTGTGGATGCCACACACCACATCGTCCTTGGCCGGCGCTTCCAGCTCCATGCGTGCCTCACGAACGATTTCGAACTTGATGGCCTGCCCATCCATCTGCACCGCCGTGCGCAAGCCGTACTGATCGGCGCGCACTTCGCGCAGCATCGTCAGCGGCTGGGCGCCTGGCCGCACAAAGGCGTTGAGCCCATCCGGGCCAGTGAGCAACTGGCGCAGTTCCCGGTAGCCCGCAGCGTCGGACACCAGAAAGTCGATGTCCACCGATTCGCGGTACTCGCCGTAACGCAGGGCGATGCAGGTGCCACCGCCAAACAGGCAGCCGTGCTGGCGCAATGCATCGCCGTCCAGCGCGGCCAGCACATGCGCAATGCGCTGGTGGTGTGGGCGCTCAAACATCAGACATGCCCACCAACGCGCCGCCCCCCAGACCCGTGCGCAGCGCCTGCAGCAGCGCCTGCTCGGCGACCGAGATGGCGGCGGTGTCCAGATGGCGCGCGTTGCGTTCGTAGATGCCCAACGCTTCGATGGGTGTGAGCGTGTCGGTGCCGTGTACCTGCCAGGCCAGGGCCTTCAACTGTGGGTAGTCCGCCAGACGCACACGCACCGGTATCCATTCGGTGAGGTCGGTCGGGCTCGGGCTGGAAGCGTCGGCGTCCTCTGTGTGTCGGGCCAGCAGCGTCATGCCCAGCGCCGCCATCGCGTTGGCCCAGGCGCCGCCGGCCACAGAGGGCTCGCCCTTCTCGATGCGGTGCAGCGTCACCCGCGACATGCCCGCCGCCTCTGCCGCTGCGGTGCTGCTCACCCGCAAGGCTTTGCGGCGCGCGCGAATCTGCTCGCCCAGGGCTTGCAACTGCGCGGTGCTTTCGTCTGACGGGGGCGGAGGGTGGGCTGGCATTTGTTTCTCATTCTGATCAAAAAGATTGTTTTGTCAAGTTTGAGAAACACTTTCCGTCTTCATGCCCACGTGGACCGGTGCCGGGTCACAGCCACACCGACCCCGGCGCCGGGCTGGTTTCGATGGTGAAGTCGGGCGAGCCGCCCAGCACGAAGGCGCCGAGCACCAGGCTGAGCAGCGAGATGAACAGGCTGGCCCAGAACGCCGTCCAGAACCCGTCGACCTTGAAGCCGTCCACCAGCTTGGCCACCAGCAACAGCATCAGCGCGTTGATCACCAGCAGGAACAGGCCAAAGCTCAGCAGCGTCAAGGGCAGCGTGAGCACCACCAGCAGCGGCCTCACCACCGCATTGGCCAGCCCCAGCAGCAGGGCCGAGACCACCAGCGCCGAGGTGCTGCCGAACCGGATGCCCTTGAACAAATGG
>JBBQKZ010000010.1:0-54692 GCA_038327405.1 Burkholderiales bacterium
GGGCAAGGACATGCGGGGCTCCTGAGCGGGGGACAAAAGGCGGAGAGGCATGGGCTTTGCAGCGCAAGCGTCTCCCGGGCTTTTGTCCCTCCGTGGAACCACGCGATGGTGGCCGACTGCTCTCGGACCAGACAGCTCAGATCGGCAAGTGATCGGAACCCGGAACCCTAGCGGTCTTCAAGGCTGGCGTGTGTGTGGGCACAGCGCCTCTCTGGGGTGGGAGTTAGCAACTTCGGTGCCAGTAACGACGGAAGTAGACGAGACACCGCTAACAGGCGCTCGCCTGGGTTGATGAACTTGGGCGAGCCAGCATGCAGCTATGGGGATTTTGAGAGTGCGCGCAACCGAGCGTATCGGCCACAAGACGCAGTTGCTTGGGGTGAAGGGCGTTGTAACTCTTGACGCTGGTCGTTCACAAGGCTTCAAGCCCCCTGCATTCCAGTGTCGCTCAGCGCACTGTGGCCTGCGAGGACGCGAGGTGTCGACGCAGGGATACCCCCCACCACAGAGCCAGGGCGATCGACAAGGCCACGAGTCCCTGCCCTGCCTGCAACTGGCTCTCCAACGAATAGGCGTTGCACAGCCGCCGGTCGGTGCTTGCCAGGAAGAAACCCAGCCAGGCCATCATCGGCAGGCCGTAGCCGACGAAGAACAGTTGCACCGCCAAATTCGACTGCACCCAGCCTTGGCGGAGCGCTGCGCCCGCCAGCCAAAGCGTGACCAGCTTGGCCGCATCGGCCCCAGGCAGCACCACGGCCCGATCGATCATGGCGGGCACCATCCAATACGCGGTGATGCATTGCGCCAGCATGAAGCCGGTCAATCCAAACCGGTTCCAGCGCGTCAGGCGGTCCCCCACCACAGCCGAACACGCCGCGCCCGCGGCCACCAACAACGGCATCTGAACCAGCATGTGCCAGACCATGCTTTGCTCGATAAGCACGCGCAGCGGAGGCAGCGACAGGGCGGTCGCCCCTACCGTGAGTACCAGCGCCAGGGCCTTCATGGCGCAGATGCGTCGGCCAGTGCCTTGGCCAGCGTCAGTGCCCGTGCCCCTTCTTCCAGACCCAGGATGCGCACGAGTCGGCCATCGGCGGTGACAAGGTGCAGTGCCGCGTTGTGCTCGAACTCGCCCAGCGGAGCAGGCACGACCATGATCCCGAAGCTGTCGAGCAGCCGACGCCGGTCCTGCGGGTAGGCCAAACTAAGCGCCTGCCAAACGCCGGGATGCATGCGCATGCGCTGCTCGTAGCTGGCCAACGCTGGCGGGCGGTCTTGCTCGGGGTCGAAGCTGATCGACAAGAGCCCCACGCGGTTCTGCAGGCCTTGTTCGAGCACTTGCGCTTGCAGCTGCTGGAACACCGTCCCAAGAGAAAGGCACACCGTGGCGCACCGCGTGTAGACAAAGTCGACGATCCAGACCCGGTCGCCCTTGGCCAGCTGTTCGCGCAGCGAACCCGTGCTCCCCAGTGCGTCGACCACCGGGAAATCCGGCACTGGCACGGCCGCGCGCGCCACCTCGCTGCGCCGCTGGGTTTCGGTGGTGTAGGCCGTTCCGCCCCCGGTGGCATCGAACAGGGCCCACAGCCCAGCCGCCAACACCAGCAGGCTGGCCGCGAAGGTATGAAACAGCCCGTCGACAGACGGGCGTGCAGGCAAAGGGGTGCCCGCCTCCACCGTCAGGGCGCCAATGCCGTGAGGGCAGCGCCACCAGCGTACGGGCCGGATTGGGCCTTGGTGGCTTCGCGCTGCGCCGCGATGGTGGCGGCGGTGATGGGCGCCGCCTTGTTGCCCCACTCGCTGCGGATGTAGGTCAGCACCGCTGCGATCTCTTCATCGGGCAGGGTGCCGAACGCGGGCATGGCGCCGTTGTACGTGTTGCCCTTGACCACCAGCGCACCTTCCACACCGTGCAGCAGGATGCTGGCCAGCACTTTCTCGTTGCCCAACACCCACTCGGCACCGGCCAGCGGGGGAAACACGCCCGCCACGCCCATGCCGGACGCCTGATGGCAGGCGACGCACTTGGCACCGTAGATCTGCTTGCCGTCCACCGCTGCTGCGCCCGCGCTGACGACGGCTGGCCGCAGTGTGCTGACCGTGCGCTGGTCGCCATAGGCCGACGCTTCGCCCGAGGGCGTGCTGGCTATGTAGAAGGCGCCCCACATGCCCATCGCTCCCAGGAACATGGTGAAGAACCAGGGCAGGGGCCGTACCTTTTCGTCGGGATCGGCGTTCTCGCGCCGCATGGCTGCGTGCTCGCCGGCGTGGATGTTGTCGCCAGCGCTGTCGTGGTCGGATCCTGATCGAGGCTTGTCGGTGGCCATCAGCGGGGAGCCTTTCGATCGACGGCCAGATCGTCTTCGGCGGCCAGGGCCGGGTAGGTGCGGTTCAGCGCAATCAAGTACTCCACCAGTGCCAGCGCTTCGGGATTGGCCACCACCACCTGGCCAGGCTTGGCATGCGATGGCGGCAGGTTCACCACCACCTCGCCCGGCTTGGCCTCGCCTTCGCGCACCTCGAACAGATAGGGATAGGACGGCATGATCGAGCCTGGTGTGTAAGCGCGCGGCGCGTACAGGTGGCCCAAGTGCCAGTCGCGGCTGGGCTGCCGGGCGCCGATGTTGAGCAGGTCGGGACCGGTGCGCATGGTGCCCAGCAGGTGCGGGGTGTCGTACGCGTAATCGGCTGCCACAGACGCACGGCCCCAACCGCGCAGTGCGTCGGGCGCCTGCGCGATGTCGCGCGGCTGTTGCGAATGGCAGTACACGCAGCCGTTGGCGATGTAGCTCTGCCTGCCCAGGCGCTGCGTGTCTGTGTACGGTGCCAGCTGGGCGGGTGGCTTGGTGTCTTTCAACAAGAGATACGGCATCACCACCAACAGCGCGGTGGCCACCGACAGGATGACCATGGTCCCCACGACGAGCCGCAGCTCGTCCATTTCATATTTGCCCACACCCATGCTCATACCGTTGCTCCCCGGGCCGCCACCGGCTGTGCCATCGCAGGCGTCGGGCTGGGCGAAGCCAGCAACGCGGCCCCCAGACGCCGAGGCCCGAACTTCCAGCCCATCATGAAGAAATGCGCTGCAAACACCAGGTGACCCAGCGTCATCAATGCGCCGCCCACCGAGCGTGCCTGCAGGTAGGGGATGGTCAGCTTCACGCTGTCCATGAACGGGATGTCCTTGTCCAACATGGCCAGGCCCTGATACCAGCCGCCGAACGACAAGCCGATGAAGTACACCGCGAACCCGCCGACCACCAGCCAGAAGTGGACTGAAATCATCCATGGATAGGGCCATTCCCACTTCATCACGCGCGGCATGATGAAGTAGATCGCGCCAAACATCACCATCGAGAAGAACCCGTACAGACCCAGGTGCGCATGGGCCACGGTGTAGTGGGTGAAGTGAGTCACGGTGTTGACCGAGCGCAGCGCCTGCAACGACCCCTGCACCGACGCGGCGGTGTAGAGCATGGCGCCCAGTACGATGAAACGCAGTGTGGGCGAGTAAAGCAACGCGCGGAAATTACCCAGCACGGTCAGGTGCTGGTTGATCGCCACTGCCAGCACCGGCACGATCATCATCATGCTTTGCACGATGCTGATGGTGATAAGCCACGACGGCACTGGCCCGCCGATCAGGTGATGCCCACCCACCTGGCTGTAAAAGAAAGCCAGCGACCAGAAGCCCAGCAGCGACAGGTTGTAACTGTGGATGGGTTTGCCCAGCACCTTGGGAATGAAGTAGTAGGCAGCGCCAAGCCCAAGCGGCGTGAACCACAGGCCCAGAGCGTTGTGGCCGTACCACCAGTTCATGGTGGCCTGTTGCACACCGAAGTGCAACTCGGGCCAGTTTCCAATCAAAAAGAGCACCGGGAACCACAGCAGACCCGCCGCGATGTACCAGACCGACACATACAGGTGGTCGACCTTGCGCCGCAGCAGTGTCAGCCACATCGGAAAGCCCACCAGCGCTCCACCGATCACAAGCAGAATGTCGATCTTCCACGGGTATTCCAGCCACTCAAGGCCGTCTGAGTAACCCAGCGCGATGGCCACGGTGCCCGACATCACACCAATGGTCCACAAACCGCCTCCGATCAGGGCGTATTTGGCACCCACCAACTCTGTCTTGAGCAACCTCGGAATCAGCCACAGCGCCACACCGATGCCTGCCATGGAACACCAGCCATAGGCCACCAGGTTCAGATGGATCGGCCGGATGCGGCCGAAAGTGAGCCAAGCCTGGTCCACCAGCCAGTCGGGGGAGTGCATCTTGATCGACGCCACCAGCCCGGCTACCGAAGCCAGCACCAGCCACACCACTGCCATCGTGAGGCACACGCCCACCACCAGCGAGCTGCTTTGGTCGGCGCGCAATCGTGTGGCCACCTCTTGCGCGTTGCGCTGCGTGTCCACTTGCGACGGGTCCATGGCCTGTTGCAGGCTGCCGCGCTGGCTCTGCGTGGCCGCCGGGTCTTCGACCTTGCCGACTTCGTCGGCGTCGAAGATCTGCACAGACGCAGCGCCGCCGCTGCCAAACAGCCCTTTGGCCATCGACGCGATGAAAACGAACAGTGCCAACACCGAGAGGATGAAGGTGCCCAACAAAACGCCGACGGTCAGGTCCATAGGAATGGGAAGTGGAGGCTCGAGGTGGTTGCTTTATCGCATCTTCCATTCAGAAATGTGCCTCTGGGGGTTTTCAGGGAATCCCCACGTCGTGCCCTGTGCATCGCAAAGCACACAATCCATCAAGATGTGGCCCGACACCCTTTCACACGAGACCTCGACGATGCGATTTTTACGCTCCTCCACGCCCGCCCTTTCGATGGCCGCGCGTGCGGCCATTGCGCTCATACCTGCCATCCTGGCCACCACACACATGACAGCCCAAGCCGTTGAAGAGCCTGATCACCAAGTTTTGCGGCAAATCGACGGCGTCGAGCTGCGCCAGTACGCCGCGTATACCGTGGCCGAAGTGGTGGTTCCCGGTCCCGCCGCTGACGCTGGCGGGCAGGCGTTTCCGATCCTGGCCGGGTACATCTTCGGCAAGAACAAGGGCGAGCGAAAACTGGAGATGACGGCGCCCGTCACGCAGACCGCCGTCCCTGTGAAGCTGGACATGACCGCACCCGTGACCCAGACAGCAACGCCGGGCGGTTTTCTGGTGCAGTTCGTTCTGCCAAGGGGCGTCACACTGGCCACCGCACCCGAGCCGCTGGACGCCCGCGTGCGGCTTCGGGAGGTGCCGCCGGCGGTAATGGCCGTCATCCGCTATTCAGGATTTTGGTCAGCCGGTAACGACGCCGAGCATCTTTCGAAGCTGCAGTCGACGCTGAAGGCAGCCGATATCGCTTGGACAGGCGAGCCCGTGGTGTCCCGCTACAACGCTCCCTTCACTCCGTGGTTCATGCGGCGCAACGAGATCTGGTTGCGCGTGGCCGACGCCCGCTGAGGAGCATCTGGACACACACTGCGAAGTGTGTTGGTCCAAGCGTCGTCTTTGACGACGGCGATGGCCTACGCGATGATGGCCGAATGAACATTCTCATCTTTCTCGGCGGCCTTGTTTTGTTGGTGATGGGGGCCAACGTTCTGGTTCGCGGAGCGTCAAAATTGGCCCTGTCGTTCGGAATCAGTCCATTGGTCGTGGGACTCACCATCGTTGCATTCGGTACCAGCGCTCCCGAGGTGGCTGTGAGCGTGGGTGCTGTGTTCGATGGCAAGACCGACATTGCCATTGGCAACGTGGTGGGCAGCAACATTTTCAATGTGCTGTTCATCCTGGGGCTCAGCGCCTTGATAGCGCCGCTGGTGGTCAATATCCAGCTGATTCGGCAAGAAGTACCAATCATGATCGGGGCCAGCGTCCTGCTGTTGGCAATGGGGTTGGATGGCCAGTTGTCGTTCTTCGACGGTGGCGTTCTCTTCGCACTGCTCGTGTCCTATACGGTGTTCCTTGTCGTGCAGTCGCGCCGCGAGTCCCAAGCTGCCAAAGACGAGTACGCAGGCGAGTTCAAGCCTGCTGTGGCTGGTGCGTGGGACGATCGTCTCCCAGTGCAACTGCTGCTGATCGCCGTTGGTCTGGCCGCGCTCGTGTTCGGATCCGAGTACCTCGTGCAAGCATCGGTGAGTTTCGCCAAGGCGATGGGTGTGAGCGACCTGGTCATTGCCCTCACCATCGTTTCGGCAGGTACCAGCATGCCCGAGGTGGCGACCAGCATCACTGCTGCCGTCAAGGGCGAACGCGATATTGCCGTGGGCAACGTGGTGGGCAGCAACACCTTCAACATACTGGGCTGCCTGGGTTTGTCGGGACTGGTGTCGGGCGACCTGGGCCTGGTCATGGCGCCCTCGTTGTTGACCTTTGACATCTGGGTCATGCTGGCGGTGGCGCTGGCCTGTTTACCGGTGTTCATGACCGGTCGCGAGATCGCTCGCTGGGAAGGCAGCGTCTTTCTTGGCTACTACGCCGCCTACGTGGCCTACCTGATCCTGGCCGCGCAGCAGCACGACGCTCTCCAGGCTTTCTCTGGCGTGATGCTCAGCTTCGTGGTGCCACTGACGGTCGTCACTTTGGTTGTTGTGATGATCCGCCATCCGGCGGCTTCGCGCAGTTCATAAGTCCGCGCAAGTCGTTTCATCGACAGAAGCAATTGATACGCGGTTTTTACACGGCAGCGGCGGTAATGGGTGTCGGTTTCTCAACCTCAGGGGGCGGTTGCCTGACTCCCGATCCAATACCTTGCACGACCTAGCTTTGACCCTCCTCGATGTGGATGTGTACCAAGGGGCATGTGCAACCGACATCGCGAAGCTGTTCAGCTTCATCGACGATAGAGTGGCCGATGGCGATCGCATACCCCGAGGTGCGGTGCCGCAGGTGCAGACCCTGCGACAGGCTCGAGGAGGAACGGCCACAGGTCGAGGTGTAGTGGTGCATCGCGCTGCGGTACGCAGGTTGCCGTGTTCCCGTCTGATCCACGTTCAATTGTTGGGTGTGATCACCGTCAATACCCCGGACAACATTCCAGTGCGTGACGTGCTGACCCTGCTGGTACGCTATCCCCCGACACTTGCCGATCACGCATTTGTTGAACGTATTCGAGACCCCTACATGAGCCGGATTTTGATCGAGTTGCTGCACCTGGGCCAAGTCGCTGAAGTCTATGCACGTCTGGTGAAACGTGCATGAGGTCTGGCATGTTGCTGGTGTGCGTGATGGCAGATGGTCAGGCTCTTCAATTGGTTCGGCACGCCTGCCAACTCCAGCATGCCAAGGGAGAGCCTTGGCGAGTGTTGCACCTGGATACGATGTCTGCGCGTTACGCGAACTTCGCTGTCAAGCAAGATCTCGAACAGGCTCTGCAACTGGCACTGGAAGAAGGTGCGCAGATTGTGCACTCCAGCCTGAACATGAACGCCAGTGGCCATCTGATGTCGCACATAGTGCAGCAAGCACAGAGCGGTACGTTCTCCGATGTGCTGTTGGGTGACCAGGCCACTGGGACCGTTTACTGGCCAGGGTCAGGAGAGCGGTTGAGCGATTTCACCGCGCTGCTGGGCGCCAGCCTTCCCAACGCTCAAGTTCATGTCCTGGTGGCACATCGTCGGCAAATCAGCACCGCGATCCGATCCGGCAGATGGTCATCAGATCGTCCGATGCGCCGGTCATGGCGATTCTGGAGTTTGCCCACCGTCGTACTGCTGCTTTGCACAGCGCTGGGCGCTCTGATCGCTGACCAACTCCATCCCATCAATCTGATCCTTATCTACCTGGTCGGCGTGTTGTACGTGGCGCTGTATCGTGACCTCATCGCCTCGGTGTTCACGGTAGTGTGTGCAATTCTGGTGTTTGACTGGATCTTTGTGGAACCCCGTTGGTCTCTCAAGCCCGCAGATCCTGAGTATTTCTTCACCTTTGCCATCACGCTGTGCGTGGGGTTGGCGGTCAGTCGTCTCGCCACTCGTGCAAGAACGGCTGCTGCATCTGCGCTGGCGCTGGCTGATCGAGCCCAGTCACTCAGCCTGATGGCGCAAGGTCTGTCCACGGCCCACACGCCAAAGGAGATTGAGCGCACGCTTCTCGACGCTGTCGAGCGGGGAGTCGGTGCGCGGGCCCGAGTGCTTCTGGGTGACGAACTTCAGCCAGGCGCTCCCCTGCACCCCCAAGTGCCATCGGCTGACGGTGTGTACCGCTTCAGTCTCAACGCGTCCTCGGGCCCTCTCGGTGTGCTGCATGTAGATCACCTACCTAAAGAGCGCCAGACCGTTGAAGAGCTACATCTCTTGCAGGCGCTCAGCAACCAGGCCGCGATCGCGCTGGATCGCTGCAACGCCGAGGTGCGTAGCCAACAAACTGCGATTCAGGCGGAAACCGAGCGGGTCCGCAACACCCTGCTTGCTGGCATTTCGCACGACTTCCGCACGCCACTGACCGCCATCATCGGTGCTGCCACCACCGTGCTCACGCAGGGGAGCCAGATCACTCCCGAGCAGCACGAGGCATTGCTGCGCAACTTGCTGGATCAAGCGCAGCGCCTGCAGACCTTGACAAGCGACCTGCTCGATCTCGCCCGGTTGCAGGACGGCGCGGTGAGACCGGACTGCGAATGGTGTCCGGTGGGTGAACTGGTGCGCGATGCCCTTGCGCTGGTGCACGGTGGCACGCAGGCAGGTCGCATCGACATTCAGGCCAACGAAGAAGACGTGGTGTGGTGCGACCCCCGCCTTATCACGCAGGCCATGAGCAATCTGCTGATCAACGCGGTACAACATTCCTCGCCGCAGGGCAGCATCACCGTGGAGGTACGGCTTGGTCCGGACGACTGGACGCTGTCGGTGCGAGACCAGGGGCTCGGCCTGCCGCCAGGGCAGGAGGTCGAGGTGTTCCGCAAGTTCCATCGCGACCATTCAGCCAGCTCAGCGGCAGGCTCCGGACTCGGACTGGCGATCTGTGACGTCGTAGCACGCCTTCACGGTGGGCGGATAAGCGCCCGTAACGAAGGTGGTGCAGTCTTCGAGATGTGCATTCCCTGGCCAGTCGACGAGCCACGTCCTTTCAACATCCCCGAATGAGCAATATCCCGCCTTTGCAAGTGCTCATCGTTGATGATGAGCCCGCTATTCGCGACCTGCTGCGCACCACCTTGCTGGCAGAGGGTTATGCCGTGGTCGAAGCGGCCACCGCGCGAGAGGCCGCCACATATGCAGGCAATCGCCGAATCGACCTGTTCCTCATCGACCTGGGTCTGCCCGACGGGGATGGCGTGGCGTTGATCCGTCAGATCCGTGGCTGGACCCAGCGGCCGATCCTGGTGTTGTCTGCTCGTACGCAAGAGATTCAGAAGGTGGATGCGCTGGATGCCGGTGCCGACGACTTCGTGAGCAAACCCTTTGGCGTGGCTGAACTGCACGCGCGCATCCGCGTGGCACTGCGCCACGCCGGCACCTCGCCCACCGCCGGACACACTTTATCCCTGGGCGATGTGTTCATCGACCTTCGGGCACGCAGCGTGAGCCGTGCGGGGCAACCCGTCAAGTTGACCGCCACCCAATGGCGCTTGTTGGAGGTGCTGGCACGCCATGCTGGCCGTGTCGTTACCGGGCGTCAATTGCTGCGCGAAGTCTGGGGTCCCGGTCATGGCGAGCAGGGCCACTACCTGCGCATTTACGTGCACCAGCTTCGCCAGAAGCTGGAAGTCGATCCCACCGTGCCGCGCTTCCTGCTCACAGAACTGGGCGTGGGCTACCGCCTGCTCGCCACAGACCCCGCGATCTGACCTGAGCTGACCTGACCTTTCCGGGTCATTTATACGCGGCGTTTACGGGCTGAGCCGTACGCTGCGTGGCGTTGTGCTGGATGCCCCAACACCCCCATTTCCTCCGCGCGTTGGCGGGGTCGGAACGGGTTGCCGCGGGCAGCGCTTGCCCCCAATCCACGGAGACCCCGGTATGAAGACCCTGCTGGCATTTGCCAGACTGATCGACGCTGTCACGGACAGGTTCGCCACTGTAGCCAAGTGGGCGATCCTGGCGGCCTGTGCCATCAGCACCACCAACGCGGTGGTTCGCTACTCGCTCGACATCAGCTCCAACGCATTCCTGGAACTTCAGTGGTACCTGTTCGCGGTCTGCGTCATGTTCGGCGCGGCACAGGTCCTGCGTGTCAACGAGCATGTGCGTGTGGACATCTTCTACGGCATGTACCCGACACGGGCGAAGGTGCTGGTTGATCTCGGGGGGTTGGTGTTGTTCCTGCTGCCTGTGACGCTCTACCTCGCGTACTCGTCGATGCCGGTGCTCATGCGCATGTACGTCAGCCAGGAGGTGTCGAGCAACGCGGGCGGTCTGATCCGCTGGCCCGCGATGTTGTGTATTCCTCTGGGCATGGGTCTGGTGGCGCTGCAGGGCATCTCCGAAATCATCAAGCGGGTGGGATGGCTGATGCACGTGCACGACATGGACACCCACTACGAGAGGCCGCTGCAATGAGCATGACATCCTTTGCTCCGCTGATGTTCGCGGGGCTGATCATCATCATGCTCATCGGCTTTCCGGTGGCGTTCTCCCTGGGTGCCCTGGGACTGGCCAGCGGCTTCTATGCGATCCAGATGGGCTGGTTCCCCGTCTCGTTCATGGGCAACTTGCCGCTCAACCTGTTCGGCATCCTGTCCAACGATCTGCTGCTGGCCATTCCCTTCTTCACGCTGATGGGCGCCATTCTGGAGAAATGTGGGCTGGCCGAAGACCTGCTTGAATCGATGAGCCAGCTGTTTGGCCCAAGGCGCGGCGGACTGGGCTATTCGGTCATTGTGGTCGGCTTTATCCTGGGTGCCATCACCGGCACAGTGGCCGGCCAGGTGATCGCCATGGCCATGATCGCGTTGCCCATCATGATGCGCAACGGCTACGACATGCGGTATGCCACAGGCGTGCTGGCCGCCTCGGGCACCATCACACAACTGGTGCCGCCTTCGCTGGTGCTCGTGGTCATGGCCGACCAGCTGGGTCGTTCGGTGGGTGACATGTACAAAGGTGCCTGGGGACCGTCAATCCTGCAGGTGTTGATCTTTCTGACGTACACCTTCGTGCTGACTCGACTGCGGCCCAACGCGTTGCCCGGCATCCCGCTGGAAGCGCGAACCGCCAGCGGCTGGGCGCTGTGGAAGCAGTGCCTGCGGGGCATCATCCCGTCGGCCGTGTTGATCTTCGCGGTGCTCGGCAGCATGGGCGGCTTGCCTGGTATTTCCACCGCGATATGCACCCCCACTGAAGCAGGCGCCATGGGTGCGGCCGGTGCCTTCGCATTGGCAGCCCTGCACCGAAGACTCAGCTGGACACTGGTGCGCGAGGCCATGACGGGCACCATGCGCATCACCGCCATGGTCGTCTTCATCTTGATCGGCTCTCGCGTGTTCTCGCTGGTGTTCCAGGGGGTGGACGGCGGCATCTGGATCGAGCACCTGCTGAGCAATCTGCCCGGCGGACAGACCGGCTTTCTCATCGTTGTCAACGTCTTCATCTTCTTCCTCGCCTTCTTCCTCGACTTCTTCGAAATCGCCTTCATCATCCTGCCGCTGCTCGGACCTGTCGCCGAGAAGATGGGCATCGATCTGATCTGGTTTGGCGTGCTGCTGTGCGTAAACATGCAGACCAGCTTCATGCATCCGCCCTTTGGCTTCGCGCTGTTCTACCTGCGCGGTATCTCCGACTCATTGTTCAAGGGCGGTGTGCTGCCGCGAAAGGTGGAATCGCGCGACATCTACCTTGGTGCCGTTCCGTTTGTGATCCTGCAGCTGGTGCTGGTCGTCGTGGTGATCTTCGTGCCGCAGACCGTCACGGTTTTCCTGGACAAGGAGGTTGTGTACGACCTCGACAAAGTGGTGATGCCCGCCGTATCGAACGAGATGGACGCTGGCGAGGCAGCCGATACCGAAGAAGTGCTCAAAGGCCTGGCACCCGCCACCGAGACGGAGGGGACGAAATGACCCATTCCCCCGGGTTTTCTCCAGTCGAAGGCCCTTCGTTCCCGGTGGTCATCAAGTTGTTGGCGATGGTGAGCATGACGGGCTTGGTGGCCACAGCTTGGGGGGCGCTGCCACAGCTGTTGACCATGCCACTGCCAGCCGACCTGCTGTGGCTGGCTGGCCTTGCAGCCTCCGTGGTGGCCTGGCACTTCTTCAACATCTTGTTTGCCACCACGTCCATTTCTGAGGACACCTTATCGCAAGGCTGGCTGTGGCGCACCAGCATCCGGCTGAGCGACATCTCGCAAGTGAAGCTTCTCCGGTTCAAGCTGCTCGAGCGCTGTGTGGCGCCGCGCTTGGTTGTGCGCACACGCGGGATGGGGAATCACACCTTCTATGCGGCTGATCCTGCTGTGCTGGCTGTCATCGACTTGTTGGTGCACGGACAGGCAGAGCCACAGGCTGTCGCGCCTTCAATCACGGCGACGTATGCAAGAGGCGAACCCACTTGAGGCTGCAATCACCAGTGTGAATTGATCGATCTCCCATTGCTCCTGGGCCACTTGGTGCGCCGCATCCCACACGTTCGCCTGAAACTTTCCTGGACAGATTTATGAATTCACTTCACTACGCATTGACCCTGGGCCTGTTTGCTGTCCTTCTTTTCTGGCTCGGTTGGCGAGAGCGTGCGAACGACAACCCTCGCGATGGCCGGTTTCTCACTCTCTTTGGAGGCGTCACGGGATTTCTTTCAGCTGGCGTAGCACTGCTTGATTGATCGCCCTCATTTGTGAAACAGGATCTGTCCTTGCGTGAGGTCCAAGCAGTTCGATGTGAGCCCAACGGGAACGTGAGACAACATGAGCAACTGCTCCCCAGGCGACGGCCCCGAGCACAAAGGGCACGGCGCGCGCCCAGCCCCAGACAGCCATGTCGACCAGGGTGTAGGTCTCGCCGAGCATGTAGCGATGCTGGGCCAGTTGCTGGTCAATGATCTTCCAGTGCCGTCAGGCCTCGAAGTCGCAGCGGTTGACCGCATATGCCTTGGGCTCCGGGGCAAAGTGCTTGAAGTGAACCGCCTGTCCGGAATACGGACCGATCCCGGCGGCAAAGAACATCAGCCAAGACAGCATCTGCGCGCGGGCCTCAGGCGTGTCCGGCGGCAGGAACTGGCCGGTTTTCTCTGCCAGATACAGCAGGATGGCGTTGCTGTCGAACACCACCACTTCCCAAGAGAGCTTAGTCCGCTGCTGGTGACAGCTTGTCTTGGGTGCGTGTGTCGAAGTCCTGGGCGTCATGCCGCTCGTGCAGTTGCTCCTCTGCTGGACCCCAGTTGCGGTTGACCATGCGCCCGCGGCGAACCGCCGGTCGCGCAGCGATGTCCTGGGCCCAGCGTTGGACGTTTGCATAGGTCTGAACCTGCAGGAATTCAGCCGCGTTGTAGAGATGACCCAGCACCAGCGCACCGTACCAGGGCCAGACTGCGATGTCAGCGATGCTGTAGTCGTCACCGCCCAGGTATCGACATTGCGCCAGGCGGCGGTCGAGGACGTCGAGCTGGCGCTTGGTCTCCATGGTGAAGCGGTCGATCGGGTACTCAAACTTGGCCGGCGCATAAGCGTAGAAATGGCCAAAGCCGCCGCCAAGGTAAGGGGCGCTGCCCATCTGCCAGAAAAGCCATGACAGCGCTTCGGTGCGTGCGGCTGCATCTTCGGGCAGCAGCGCATTGAATTTGGTGGCCAGGTACAGCAGGATGCTCCCTGACTCGAACACACGCTGCGGCACTGCTGCGCTGCGGTCGAGCAGCGCCGGAATTTTCGAGTTGGGGTTGACGGCCACAAAGCCCGAGCCGAACTGGTCGCCTTCGGAGATGCGGATCAGCCAGGCGTCGTATTCAGCGCCGCGGTGGCCCATGGCCAACAATTCTTCGAGCATCACGGTCACCTTCACGCCGTTCGGCGTGGCCAGCGAGTACAGCTGCAGTGGGTGTTGGCCGACTGGAAGTTCCTTGTCGTGGGTGGCGCCGGCAGTCGGGCGGTTGATGCTGGCGAACTGGCCGCCGTTGGGCGCGCTCCAGGTCCAGACAGCGGGTGGGACGTAGTCGGTTGGGGTGGTCATGGGTGGGGCTGCTCAGGTGTCGGTGAGGATGGACACGCAGCGATGTGCGCGTGCTCGGGCCATGTTACGGAAAACGGAATCAAGCCGTGTGCCAGGGCTGAATTGCCCAGATTGCCGCCTACCTGCATTGGCCCACTCCTTCGGGCTGGATGCGTTGCCACCGGGTATGGCCACCTGCACAAAAGCAGCGCTCGGTAAGACTGGCGGCCTTCGCACGACCAAGTGGTGAGCGGCTACCTTTTGTGGCCGGGCGGGATCTGTCATGTTCAACACACACCAAGCCCATCACGGCGAGGCCACCAGGTTTTTGCACAAGCGTGTGTGGGTGTGGCTGGCCGGGGTTTCGCTGCTGTTTTGCTTCTCCCTGGCGCAGAACCCGGCCGCAGCGCAGACCCAGCGGCCGGCCCCGCTGCTGGACAAGAACCGCCAGGCGTTTCCGCCAGCGCCCGCCGTGAAGGACGGGCCGCTGTCGCCCGCCGTGAAGCGCGCGCTGGAGCTGGCCGCGGCCGACTGGAAGGCGTACCGCTTCCCTCAGGCAGCGGTGCGGGCGCTGGCGGCTTCGGGTGATCCGCGCATGGCCTGGTACCTGTTCGATGTGCTGCGCTTTGCCAGCAGCGGGCGCCAGCTGGAGGTGGCGCGCGCGTTTGAACAGCTCACCGGCGCCGCGTTGCCGCCCGACCCGTACGCGGCCATGGGCGACCGCCTGCTGGCCTGGAACCTGCCGGCCCCACCCGGCTACCGTGAGATGAAGCGCGACCTGTACCTGCTGATCGAGCCACGCTGGGCACCCCTGTTCGCTGACGCGGAGTCGACCGTTGACTGGCGGCACGTGGACTGGGGCGGGGTCTATATCGACGACCGCTCCGACGCCACAGCCGGACAGCCATGCCCGCGCGGTTGCATACCGGCGCTGGACCAACCCAAGGTGACGCCCGCCAGCGAGGGCGGCTGGTACCCGGCGGACGCCGTCGTGTTCGGCGTGGTGGTCAATGGCCAGGCGCGGGCCTACCCCAAGCACATGATGGAGATTCACGAGATGGTGAACGACACGCTGGGCGGGCGGCAGCTGGGCATTCCGTACTGCACGCTGTGCCTGTCGGCCCAGGCCTACTTCACCGACCGGGTGCCAGGTTTTGCGCCGCTGCTGCGCACTTCGGGCCTGCTCTCGCGCTCCAACAAGCTGATGTATGACCTGCGCAGCGGGTCTGTCATCGACACATTCACGGGCAAGGCGCTGTCGGGCCCGATGCGCAAAGCCGGGGTGACGCTGGAACAGACAACGGTGGTGGTGACAACCTGGGGCGCCTGGCGCGCCGCCCACCCCAAGACCACGCTGCTGGCACAGGACGGCGGCATCGGCCGCAGCTACCCCCTCGATCCGCTGGGCGGGCGCGATGCGCAAGGGCCAATTTTCCCGGTGGGCGACGTGGACCCGCGGCTGCCGGTGCACGAGGTGGTGCTGGGCGTGACGGGGCCTCGGGGCCAGGCGCTGGCCTTTCCGCGCGCCGCGGCGCAGCTGGCGCTGGCGGCCGGCGAGCCGGTGCGGCTGGGCGGGGTGGAGGTGCGCAACGAAGCTGGCGGGTTACGCGTCTTTGCCGGCGGCCAGGAGCTGACGGCGCAGCAGTCGTTCTGGTTTGCCTGGAGTCAGTTCAAGCCGGGCACGCTGTTGTGGCAGCGCTGAGCACCGGCCGCATGGCAGCCGGTGAGCCGATGGCGATCACCGATGAAGCCACAGCAGTCGCCCCGGCATGTTCCAGGCTGGCGGCAAGAGCGGTGCTTGCGATAGCGTTGGCTATCAGTTCGCAAAGGCTGGGGTCAACAATCTTGCTGAACTCCATCAGCCACACAAAGGTGTGGGTGTGCGCTGTGTGTTCTGCCTGCCGCCACTCCTGCGGTTGAAGCATCGCAGATGCCTTCCAAGGTGGCCCGCAGGAATACGCATGAAATGAATCAATCGCCCCGGCCAGGGACCGAAAAGCCCTCGCTGCCCGGGCCCATGGCGCAAATCGGAGCCACGCGCACCATTTCCTGGAAGGCAAAACAAGGGTCCTTTGTCCAGACTGATCACGTCATCTACGGCGACACCCGCAGGTTCAGCGTTCGTCCGTCCGCGAGGGTGGCGCATGCGCCACCAGACATGGGCAACAACCGTTCAAAAAATCCAGCACGGGCGGGGTTTCTCCCAGCTCACTCCAATGACCCGAGGCGTCCCAGCGCGGGGCAAGCCTGACGCGGCGCGCCATGTCGGGAACAAGAATGGCCGGACGCTTTGTGGGCTGCTGAACGATCACGGCAACTTCCTGTTCGAGTGCGCGTTCAGATGGCTTGAGGCAGCTCAAAACCAAACCGCGTACCGCGCAGGTGTTCCGAGTGAACCTGGACCGCGCTGCCATGCAGCTCCAGAATACGCTTGACGATGGCCAGGCCCAGCCCCGAGCTCGCCCCGGCGCGAAGGTCGTCCACTTCGGGCGCGCGCCAGTAGCGTTCAAAAATGTGCGGCAGGTGTTCGCTTCGGATGCCCTCCCCGGTGTCGCTGACGCTGATGTTCATGAATGCACCCTGGTTCTCGATGGCCAGCTCAACCGTGCCGCCCGTCCCGGTGTGGCGCAGGGCGTTGTCGATGAGGTTCTGCAGCACCCGCTCGATCATGGCGATGTCGGCCAGCACCCTGGCCTTGGACTGGCTCCCGGTGGAGAGATGCAGGGTGATGCCGCGTTGCTGGGCGGCGAGCTGGTAGTTCTGCACAACGTCTTGCAGCAACTCGGCCAGGCAAAACACCTCGTTGTGCGGCATCACGCGCCCGGCGTCGAGCTTGGAGAGTTCGAACAAATCGCTCACGCGTTTGCCCAGCAGGTCCACATGGCGCAGTGCGGTGCGCAAGTGGGTGGAGCGGGTATCGGCGTCAATGGCATCGCCGCGCAGCATCACGGTTTCCACGTACCCCCTGATGCTGGAGAGTGGGGTTCGCAGGTCGTGAGAAATGTTGCTCACCAGTTCGCGCCGCTGGCGGTCGCTGTCGTCCAGGTCCTGAAACTGCCTTGCGATGCGGTTCTGCATGTCCTGCACCGAGCTGCGGAGCACAGCGATTTCGTCACCGCTCTTGCCGTTGTGCAGGGCGATTCCGTCCCCCCGGAAAGCACTCAGTTCGTCGGTGAGCTGTCGCAGTGGCCGTGTGAGGTGGCGCCAGGCCAGCCACAGCACCACGGCAGCCAGCAGCGATGAGGCCGCTGCTGCCACGGCCATGGCCAGCAAGGTACGGGAGTTGTCCAGGCTGGCGGGCCCGGTTTGCACCAGGCGTCCATTGAGGACGATGTAGAGGTAGCAGTCGATCTTGTCCCCGCTGGACATCAACGGAGCCACCGAGAAGGTGTTGGGTCTGTTCGGCTGGAGCGGGTCGGTGCCCAGCAGTGGCAGGCGCAGGCTCGCGCCGGCCGCGGTTGCCAGCAGTTGGCGAACAGGTGCCAGATCAATCTGGGTGCCCACCGGATCCAGCCCCTTGAGACCCTCCAGCGCATGGGCCTGCACCCGCCCCTGAGCGTCCAGGAAATACACCTCCACCGCGGGGTTGATCTTCATGACGTGCATGGCCAGCTCGCGCACGCGGGCGCTGCTGGGCTTTCCCTGGGCATCCAGCAAGCCAGGCTCCTGGTGGTCCACCACATACTGAGCCAGCCCCAGGTTCATGCGTTGTCCGGCTTCCAGCGCATTCTGTGCGCTGTAGTGCTGGAGCAAAAGGTACATGCCGGCGCCCAACAGCAGGAGCAAGGGAGCGGCAAGCAAAGCGGCACGCACATGCAGGCGGCGCCAGACAGGCACGGCAGAAGGTTGCTGCGCAGGATTCATGTGTTGGCTTCGAACCGGTAGCCCACACCCCAGACCGTGTGGATGAAACCCGCATCAACCCGCTCGTCTCCCAGCTTGCTGCGCAAACGGTTGATGTGGCTGTTGACGGTGTGTTCGTAGCCATCGTGGCTGTAGCCCCAGACCTCGTCCAGCAACTCGGTGCGGGTGAACACGCGGCCGGGGTGCTGGACAAAATGCCAGAGCAGATCGAACTCTCGCGGGGCCAGCGCCACCTCAACGGTGGACAACCAGGCGCGGCGCTGCATGCGGTCCACCTTCAGGCTGCCTCGAACGAACACCGAAGGCTTTTGCGCCGTGGCCGCGTTGTGCGCAGCCACGGTGATGGCAGAACGCCTCAGCAAGGCTTTGACGCGGGCCTGCAGCTCGATCACGCTGAACGGTTTGGTGAGGTAGTCGTCGGCGCCCAGTTCCAGTCCCAGCACCCGGTCCAGTTCGGCGCTGCGCGCGGTCAGCATCAAGATCGGCACCGGTGACAGCCTGGCCCGCAGCTCCCGGCACAGGTCCAGACCGTTGAGGCCGGGCAAACGGATGTCCAGCACGATGGCATCCCAATGGTGGAGCATGGCCAGATCACGGCCGCTGAGTCCGTCGCTGGCCAGCGTCACCTGGGCGGGCAGTTCAGACAGGTGCAGTGCGATCAGCTCGGCAATGTCGCGCTCGTCCTCCACCACCAAAATGCTGCGGGATGAGGGCCCCGGGTGTCCAGGCGCAGTAAGCGCTTTGATCCCTGCCGTGGCGCTGGTGCTTGGATGCGTCATTTGGTTTGCAGGCTCCTGAAATGCCATTCCTCTTCCAGTCCTTGCAAATCGGCCGCCCAGTCGATACGCGCGCTGCTGATCACCTCTGCGCGCGCGTTGTCCATCGCTTGCACAGGATCGGGCTGGCGACTGAGCCACCGCTCCCGCTGGTGCAGCAGGCGGGCCACGATGGGACGGTACATGTGGAGGAAGCCAGTCAGCCATTGGCAAGAACTGGCGTGCATCGGTACGTCTCGCAACTCGAGCCGGTGCAGCCAGCCCAGAGCCGTCTGTGCGTCCAGCCAATGGCCACCGGTGACCCAGCGGTTCACTGTGAACAGGGAAACCGGCAGGCCTTTCGCGTCAAGACCAATGGCGATGAGGTGCGAAGGATCGGTCCGTGGTCCGCTGCCCGCCCCGCGTCTGTGACGGCCCGAGCGCGTGGCATGTGCAAACAGATGCACATGCCCATGCTCCAGGCCATCCGCTCGGTGGCAATGGTAGAAAAATTGAAAGCCCTGCCGGTCATCTTTGATGTCGGCGGGCGGGTAGTGGTCCATGGCAAGAACCGGCGCGCCGCCCACCCAGCTCTGGATCAGCGATCCGGATTGGGCGGTAGCGTGAGAAAAACCGTCCAGGCTGAGCCTCGCTGCACAAAGCGTGTCGTTCAGTTCAGCCAAAGACAGCCGTTTGATGGGAAGGCGCATTGCACTTGGTCGCGCCGGGCCACCCAGACCTTACTTATTTTTTGGCTGCGCAGGCAGCGCACTTCTTGGCCTTGCAGGCGGCGCACTTCTTGGCCTTGCAGGCAGCGCATTTTTTGGCCGCGCAGGCAGCACATTTCTTTGCTGCGCAGGCAGCGCATTTTTTGCTGGCGCAGGTTGCTGCCGTGCGGCAACGTGCACCGCAACCACCGCTGGCGCAACCGGCCAGGGCAGAGGCTGTGACAACGGCGGTGGCCAACGCGCGCGAAAGGTTGGAGGCGAGAGAGCTCATGGTGAAGTCCTTTAAAGAGTGGAGACAACGGGAAAACAAGGGAAAGGAAGAAACACAGGAAGGGCGACAGGAACAGGTGGGAGTGAAGGACGCGAACTCACTGGTCCTTCAAGGTTGGCCAGTTTTGCGTCGCCTTCTGGATGTGACCTGGAATGTCGGCCTGCCAGCGCCGTTGAATACCAGGGCTCAAATTGAGGAACAGCTTTCCATCCACTACGGCGAACGCACCGGGGTCGATGTCGGGCTTGACACCTTGCGCCACGCCGTAAGCACAGTAGCCGCCATATTGCGGCTCGTAGCGTGCCGGGTCGGCCATGAAGGCCTTCAAGTTCGTGGCATTGGAAAACCAGTAGGTGGCTCCCCTCCATGCGGCGCTGAATTCGGGTGACCCCTTCACGGGCTTGCCCACCTCGAAATAGGCCACCGGGTCGTAGCCATGCACCGCCACGCCCTGGGCATCGACGTTCACGGGTCCCGCCGCCAGCGCTGCCAGGGGTATCACCAGAGCAACACTGGCGAGAACTGCCGCGAGCAGATGTCGGCGCGTCTTGCCAACGGAATGAGCGGATTCTGCGGGGGTTCGTGTGGTATTCATGGTGCGTGAGTTTGCCCAGCCGGCTTCGGCAATTCCTCACCAAACCTTCACGGACTTCTCATCGTTTGCGCAGCCTGTTTGTCCGAAGTTGACAAAGGCTGCCGGGGTTGTTCAACGAAACGCCCGCCATCTGTCCGAGATCCCCAGGCCATCACGACCGTCTCACCGCGCTGTGAGGACTTCTCACACGCGAACGTCTTCAATGGCTTTGGGCAATTGGCCTGATTCAAGGAGATGGACGATGAGAAAACTGTTCTTCCACAGAAGCCTGGTTGTGGTGGCTACAGGAGCTGCATCACTGACTTTGGCGGCCTGCGGTGGTGGCGAGGACGAGGGCCTCGCTCAGCTTGCTGCGGCACGGCCAATCGCCCAAGTGAGCAGCGCTGCTACAGCCGAATCCACCACAGCCGCCTTGCAAAGCGGTGCCAGCGTGTTGGCTGCAGACGCCGGGGCTGCCAGCCAGGAGCCCCTGTGAGCGCTCCGAAGGCGCTTTTTTCAACCGATCGAACACAACTTCTTTTTCACTTCGTTCATTGAGGAATACATCATGAAAAACCAATCTTCCTTCAAGGCGTCGCTTCTCTGCCTGGTGACCTTTGCACCCATGGCCATGGTCACCCATGCACTGGCCGATGAGCGCTTGCGCGAGGGCGCGAGCTACGAAGTCAAGATAACCAATCTGACCCGTGGCCAGCAGTTCACCCCAATACTGGCCGCGGCGCACATGCCCAGCGTCAGCCTTTTCCAGCTCGGCAAGCCCGCAAGCAGCGAACTGGCAATCTTGGCTGAAGAAGGCAACGTATCACCGCTGACAGCAGTGCTGCGCGCCAACAAGGGCGTGCTTGAGGTGGTCAACGGCGCTGGGTTGACCGAACCCGGCGCCACCACCACGTTGACGGTCAGTGGACGAGGTGGCACAGGCGCAGATCGCATCAGCGTGGCCGCCATGTTGATCCCCACCAACGATACTTTTTTTGCGGTCAATGGTGTCGCGTTGCCTCGGCTGGGCGAGGCCTTGGCTTTCACTGTGCCCGCCTACGACTCAGGCAGTGAACGCAACGACGAGCTGTGCGCGTCCATTCCAGGCCCATCTTTTGCAGAGTGCAACGGGAGCGGTGGCGGTGCTGCTCCAGCGGGTGGAGAGGAGGGCTTTGTGCACGTCAGCGCCGGCATGCACGGAATTGGCAATTTCACCGCGGCGGCACGAGATTGGCGCAATCCGGTGGCGCGAATCACCATTCGGCGTATTCGTTGAGAGGCTCAACGGGGGCTGAACTGGTTCTGACGTCTCCGCCAGATCCGGTCACTTCTAAAGCGATGGCGTCCGCAGCCATGCGAACCCTGTGTCATCGAGGCGCTCAAACCCAGCCTTGCCGCCAGAGGCGCTCATCTTGCAGTGCACGCCACGGAATGATTTGCGTGGCCTTGGAGAACACCGCTTCAATCTCCACCAACTCAATCGGGTCGGTGGGCAGGTCGGGTTGAATCACCCGGCTGACCAGAAAGTGCTTTTGTTTGGCCACGGGCGTCACCGCCGTCCATTTGGTCAACAGCAGTTTCTTGGGGTTCAGGGGGTTCATGGCTTTGGCTTGATCCCAAGGTCAGCGGCTCGGCATCAACGCCCGCACCGCCTCCCCCAACTCGATGACCGCCAGCGCGTAGTAGCTGCTCCAGTTGTAGCGTGTGACCACGTAGAAGTTTTCTGTGCCTGCCACATAGGTGGGCGGGGCGCTGGCGTTTTCGAGCAGCACCAGGGCGAGCTTGCCGGGGTGTTGCAGGGCAGGGCCTTCGAGCACGGCGCCTTTGGCGGTGAAGCTCTCCACGCTGAAGCTGGGCAGGATGTCGGGGGCGAGCAGGGTGTCGAGGTCGAGCTTGGTGGGGGCGAAGGCCACGGGGTAGTGGGTGGGCATGCCGGTTTGCCAGCCGAAGGCCTTGAAATAGTTGGCCACGGAGCCGATCACGTCGGCCTGGCTGTTGTTGAGGTCCACCTTGCCGTCGCCGTCAAAGTCGATGGCGTATTTCACCCAGCTGCTGGGCATGAACTGCGGCCAGCCCATGGCGCCGGCGTAGCTTCCCAGGGGGCTTTGTGGGTCGGTGCCGGTGCGTTCGCTCAGGCTCAAAAACTGTTCGAGTTCGCTTTTGAAAAACTCGGTGCGCGCGCTGGCGCGGGGGTGGCTGGTGGGGAAGTCGAACGCGAGGGTGCTGAGCGCGTCGATCACGCGGAAGGTGCCGGTGTGCTGGCCGTAGAGCGATTCCACACCGATCACGCCCACGATGAGGCTGGCGGGCACGCCGAACTCGATCTCGGCGCGGGCCAGGGTTTCGCGGTTGTCTTCCCAGAAGCGTTGGCCGGCGCGCAGGCGCACGGGCTCGATGAAGCGGGCGCGGTAGGCGGCCCAGTTCTTGGGCGTGCCGGTGGGCGCCGGGCGCATGAGGCGAATGACGGTGGGCATGCGCTGGGCCTGGCCGATCTGCTGGCGCACCCAGGCGGGGTCGAGGTTGCGGCGCACGGCGAGGTCGGCGGCGAAGGCCATGGCGGCTTCGCTCTGGTCGTAGGTGAAGGCGGGTGTGCTCTGGGCGGCGCTGTTGGGCCGGGTCTTGGCGGGTGACTGGGCCAGGGCCGGTGCAGCCACCAGCAGGGTGGCGGCGAGGGCGCAGAGGAGACGGGTGACAGAAAACAATGGGTGCCTTGGTTGAGGGTCAGGTATCGATATTCTTGGGCCACGCCAGTCGCTGAAACGCGCGCTGCAGGCTGACCAGGCTGGTGTGGCCCGGGCCGGGGCGCGCATAACGCTGGGCTTCGAGCTGGAGCAGCCATTGTGCAAGCGGCGCGGCAGCGCCCCCATGGCCCCAACGTTGTTGCACGCGCCGGGCCAGCTCGCGCGGCGGGGTGTGCTCGGCGCTCTCCACGCCGAGCTTGCGCAGGCGCGCGCGGGCACGCTGCAGAAGGCGCAGCCAGGGGTCGTGTTGCTGGCGCTCCCACAGGGTCCAGGCGGCGCCGAGCAGGCTCACGAAAACCACCACGCCGATGAGCACATAGGCCAGGTCGGCCCAGCTGGGGGATTTGAAGCCCAGGTTTTTCAGCAGGTCGAGCTGGCGGCCCTGGGTGTAGTTCAGCACCCACTGGTTCCAGCTGTTGTTCACGGCTTCCCAGGCGGCGCGCAGTTGGGCTGCGAAGTTGGGGTTGAAGTTGCGGATGGCGCCGGCCAGCGCGCCTTCGGGTGGGCGCAACCGGTCGAACGACCCGACGCGCCCGGGCGCCACGGCAGACGTGGGGTCCACGCGCACCCAGCCCTGGCCTTGCAGCCAGACTTCGGTCCAGGCGTGGGCGTCGCGCTGGCGCACGGTCCAGTAGCCGTCCACGCCGTTGAGCTCACCGCCCTGGTAGCCGGTGACGATGCGCGCGGGAATGTCGAGCGCGCGCATCAGGATGACGAAGCTGCTGGCGATGTGCTCGCAGAAGCCTTCGCGTTTGTCGAACCAGAACTCGTCTGCGGTGTTGGCACCAAACACGCCGGGCTCCAGCGTGTAGGTGTATCCGCCGGTGCGCAGGCGGTCCATGGCGGCGTCGATGAGTTTGGGGTTGGCCTCGGGGCCTGCGCCGTGTTCACGCCGCAGCTCTTGCGCCAGGGCCAGCGTGCGCGGGTTGAAGCCGCCGGGCAGCTCGATCTGGTCTTGCAGGCCCACCACCTGGGTGAGCGGGCCGTGGCGGAAGAGGGGGTAGCTCTCGGCGCTGTAGCGCACCAGGGCGTTGATGGGGCGCTGGGTGGTCCACTGCAGTTCGCTGCTCATGCGCGCTGCGTTGTCGGGTACCTCGGGCGCTTGCGGGGTGGACTCCATCACGAAAAGCCAGGGCCGGCGGTTGGGCTCCATGGTCACGTCGTAGCGCACGGGTGGGCCGGACACCTGCAGGTCGGCGGCCAGCGCCATCGACGGGGGAAAGCCCGAGCGGAGTGCGCGCCACTCGGCGCCGTCAAAACTGCTGAGCACGGGACCGCGGAAATACAGCTGGCCTTGCGGCGGCGGCGCACCTTCGAAGCGCACCCGAAACGCGATGCTGTCGTCCAGCACCAGCTGCGCAATCTGGCCCACTTTCATGGTGCCCGACAGGCCGCTGCGCCCGGTCTCGTCTTGCCCGGGCACACCCCACAGCGGCGAGAGACGCGGGAACAACAAGAACAGCACCAGCATGATGGGCGCGCCCATGAGCGCCATGCCGCCCGCGATGCGCGCGGCTTGCGCCAGCGGCGGGCGACCCACGGGCATGTGGGCATTCACCAGCGCAGTGAGCAGGCCCAGCAGCGCCACCAGAATGCCGGCCGCCGTGAGCAGCGACTGTGAATAAAAGAAGTGCGTGAGCAGCGTGAAGAAGGCGAGGAAGAACACCACGAAGGCGTCGCGCCGGGCGCGCATCTCCAGTGTCTTGAGGGCCAGCAGCACCACGATGAGTGTCACCCCCGCGTCTTGCCCGAGCAGGGTGCTGTGGGTCATGAAGGTGGCGGCCAGCGTGATGCAGAGCAGGCCCACGCGCACGGGCCAGCCGGGCAAGGGCAGGCCACGCAGCGCGAGCGTGGTGCGCCACACCAGCACGCCGGCGGTGAGCGCGGTGCACCACCAGGGCGTGTGGCCCACCTGCATGAAGGCCACCCAGCCGATGACGGCGAGCAGGAACAACGTGTCGCGCGTGTCTCTTGGGAGTGTTGCCCCCACGCTCCACCGCTGCGCGGGTCGCTGCCCCCCGGGGGGGCTGATGCGCCTTGGGGCGGCCCGGCGGCGGATCGGCTGGTCTCCGGCGCCCGATGTTGGCGTGTTCAACATATGGCCAGCGCTTCGAGGCAGCGCGCCCGGTGGGCCGGGCCCTGGTCGGGCGCTATCTCGCGGCCGGGCACGCGCAGGCCGTAGTCGAGCCCTTGCCGCTCGGCCATGAGCACCCAGGCGGTCAGGCGTGAGAGGCGCGTCTCCAGCCCCGCGCCGCCGCACTGCGCGTGGTCCAGCCAGAGCTGGTGGCGCTGGTGCGACAAGGCGTCGCGGCTGACCAGATCGTCGCGCCCGCTGGAGAACGCCTGCGCGGCCTTGCGCCACACCACGGCCTTGAGCGGGTCGCCCCGACGGTAGGCGCGCACGCCGTCGAATTCACCGGTGCTTTGCACGCGCGCTGCGCCCGAACTGCCCGCCTGCGGCTCGCCGGGTGGCAGTGGTGGCGGGTGGCTTTCGGGTTCGGGGTACACCAGCACGCCCGAGGCCGGGCGCCACACGGTCCACACGCGAAAGGTGCCGAGCGGAAACAGGGTTTGTGCGGTCAGTGGCGGCAGCGGGTGCAGGCCACGCTCGGGCGACGGAAAGCTCACCTGCAGGTGAGCGCTGCCTTGCGCGGGCACGTCGGTCCAGGCCAGGGGCGCGTGTTTGGGGTCGGCGCCGATCACGCCCATGCCGATGCCGTAGCGCGTGTGTTTGCGTTCGCTCGAAAGCCGCACCGTGAGCGCCACCGCCTGACCCGCGTGCACCGGCTCGGGCGGCGTGAGCAGCAGTGTGATGCCGCGCAGGTTGCCGTGGCACACGTGCATGCCCACCACCGCGCTGCCGGCGAGCAAAAAGGTGAGCAGGTAACCCAGGTTGAGCTGGTAGTTGATGCTGGCCACCAGGAGCAACAGCAAGGTGATGCCCAACATCCAGCCGGGGCGGGTGGGCAATATGTAGACGTTGCGCTGGGTCAGCGTGAGCGTGTCGGATTTGGGCAGGCGGTTGTGCCACCAGGTCTGCAGGTGGGCGCGCAGCGTGCGCCACGGGTGGCGCCAGGGTTGCAAGCTGAAGGCGCCAGCGGGCGAGCGCGCAGCGGTGGCCACCATGTCAAGGTAAGGGAATGGCTTCCAGCATGGCGCGCACCTGCTCCACAGGTCCACGCCCAGCGTCGCGCACCGGAATCAGCCGGTGGGCCACCGTCTGCGGCAGGATGGCGGCGATGTCGTCGGGCGCCACGTAATCGCGCCCGCTCAAATACGCCTGTGCCTTGGCCGAGCGCACCACGGCCAGCGCGGCGCGCGGTGACAGACCTTGTGCGAACCACTGCCCGTTGCGCGTGGCGGCCACCAGGTCTTGCAGGTACTCCAGAACCGGCTCGGCGGTGTGCACCTGGCTCACGGTGTGTTGCAGAGCCGCGAGGTCGGCGGGCGTCAAGGCGGCAGAAAGTTTGTCGAGCATGTCGCGGCGGTCCTGTCCGCGCAGCAGTTCGCGCTCGGCCGCCCGGTCGGGGTAGCCGATGGACAGGCGCATGTGGAAACGGTCGAGCTGAGATTCGGGCAGCGCGTAGGTGCCCAGTTGGTCGTGCGGGTTTTGCGTGGCGATCACAAAGAAGGGCTCGGGCAGTGCGCGTGTTTCGCCTTCCACCGTCACCTGTTTTTCTTCCATGGCTTCGAGCAAGGCACTCTGCGTTTTGGGGCTGGCGCGGTTGATCTCGTCGGCCAGCAGCACTTGCGCAAACACGGGGCCGGGATGGAACACAAACGCCTCGCGGCCGCGTTCGTAGATCGACACGCCGACCAGGTCTGACGGCATGAGGTCGGCGGTGAACTGCACCCGCGAAAACTGCAGGCCGAACGAGCGGGCCAAGGCATGCGCCAGTGTGGTTTTGCCGACGCCCGGAACGTCTTCAATCAACAGGTGCCCACCGGCCAGAAGGCAGGCCACGCAGTCGGAAACCTGCTGGGATTTGCCCACGATCACCGTGTTAAGCTGGCTCAGCAACTGTTGGATTTTTGTGTCGGCTTGCATGCCGCGAACCTTACCGTAAAACGATCATGGGACAGGCCACCGGGTATTTCACCCACAAGGATTGTTGGAGACACGAAATGGGGGCCGGACACCCGGAATGCCCTGAGCGTCTGGACGCGATCGAAGACCGTTTGCTGATGAGCGGACTCGACGTGGCGCTGGAGCGTCGCGAGGCCACCGCCGCCTCCATGGCCGACCTCGAACTCGCGCACGGTCGCATGCACCTCGCGTCGCTGCGCGGCCTGAGCGACAACCTGCGCGACGACATCAAGGCCGGCGGCCCGAGCCACGCGCAGGTCGACCCCGACACCTCCATCAACGTGCACAGCTGGGACGCGATCCTCATGGCCGCCGGTGCCGCCATCGACGCCACGGACGCGGTGATGGCCGGCGAAATGCCCAATGCCTTTTGTGCGGTGCGCCCACCCGGGCACCACGCCACGCGCAACCAAGCCATGGGCTTCTGCTTTGTGAACAACGTGGCGGTGGCCGCCAAGTACGCGCTGGAGCGCCACGGCTTGAAGCGCGTGGCCATCATCGACTTCGACGTGCACCACGGCAACGGCACCGAGGACATCGTGGCCGGCGACGACCGTATCCTCATGTGCAGCTTCTACCAGCACCCGTTTTACCCCGTGTGGGAGCACGCCACGGCGGCCAACCTGGTCAACCTGCCGGTGCCGGCTTACACCAAGGGCATGGACATCCGCGAACTGGTCGACATGAGCTGGATCCCCCGGCTCGACGCCCACAAACCCCAGATGATCTTCATCAGCGCTGGCTTCGACGCCCACCGCGAAGACGACATGGGACAGCTTGGCCTGGTTGAGCAGGACTACGCCTGGATGACCATGCGCATCAAGGAAGTGGCCGAGCGCCACGCCAAGGGCCGCATCGTGAGCTGTCTTGAAGGCGGCTACGCGCTGAGCGCGCTGGGCCGCAGTGTGGAAGCGCATGTGCGGGAGCTGGCCGGCGTGTGACGGCTTCGCGGCGGAGCGGCGGCGGGTGTCGCGGGAATCTCCGACAATCCGCTGCATGAACCCAGCACCTGTTGCATCCAGCGAGCCCGGCCCGGGCGACGTCCTCATTCACACCCGCGACGACCGCGGTGTGCACACCCTCACCCTGAACACCCCGCGCAGCTTCAACGTGCTGTCCGAGGCCATGCTCGCTGCATTGCAGGCGGCCATGGACGCCGTGGCGGCCGATGCGCACGCCCGCGTGGTGGTGATCGGCGCCAGCGGCAAGGCGTTTTGTGCCGGACACGACCTCAAAGAGATGAAGGCACATCCCGAGCTGGGGTACTACCAGGCGCTGTTTGCCCGTTGTTCCCGGCTGATGCTGGCCATCCGCAAGCTGGAGGTGCCGGTGATCGCGCGCGTGCAGGGCCTGGCCACCGCCGCAGGCTGCCAGCTGGTCGCGCAGTGCGATCTGGCAGTGGCGAGTGACAACGCGAGCTTTGGCGTGAACGGCATCGACGTGGGGCTGTTCTGCGCCACGCCGGGCGTGGCCCTGTCGCGCAATATCCTGCCCAAGCAGGCGATGGAGATGCTGCTCACGGGCAATTTCATCTCGGCCGCAGAAGCGCGCACCCGCGGACTGGTCAACCGGGTGGTGGCGCCCGACGCGCTGGACGCCGAAGTGGCCGCGCTGGTGGACCGCATCCTGGCCAAACCGCCGGAAGCGATCGCCATGGGCAAGGCGCTCTTCTACCGCCAGCTCGAGACAGGTATTGAGGCGGCCTACCAGCTGGCCGGCCAGACCATGGCCTGCAACATGGCGCACCCCGTGGCGCAAGAGGGTGTGCAGGCCTTCATCGACAAACGCGCGCCGAGCTGGCGCGGCTGACCCTTCAACGCAAACCGTTTTCCCATGGCAACCACCTCCTCCGCCGCTCCCAAACCCATCGACGACTTCGGTCTCTGGCTGACGGCTTTCACGCGGCCCACGGTGCTCACCGAGTTGGCGGCCATCGCGGCCTGCATCGCACTCTCGCTGGGCGTCACATGGCTGCTGCGCCGCGCCCTTGGCATGCAGGAAGAAAAAGCCTCGGTGCTGTTTGGCCGCAGCCTCATCGACGGTGTGATGTTCCCGCTGCTGCTGCTCACGCTGGCCTACGTGGCGCGCGCACTGATGCTGGAGCGTTTGCCGCTGGCGGCGTTCAAGGTGGCCATTCCGGTGCTGGTGTCGCTGGTGGTGATCCGAGTGGGCGTGAAGGTGTTGCAGGTGGCGTTTGCCACGGCGCCCTGGGTGCGCGCACTGGAGCGCACCATCTCCTGGGTGGCGTGGCTGGCCATGGTGTTGTGGGTCAGCGGCTTGCTGCCAGTGGTGCTGGCGGAAATGGACCAGATCACCTGGAAGCTGGGAGCCTCCGCGATCAGCTTGCGCACCATGATCGAAGGCATCCTCACCGCCGGTGCGGTACTGATCCTGTCGCTGTGGGTGTCCTCCGCCATCGAGACGCGCCTGCTGCGCAAGGCGGTGGGCGGTGACCTGTCGCTGCGCAAGGCGGTGAGCAATGCCACCCGCGCGCTGCTGATGTTCTTCGGCCTGATCATCGCGCTCTCGGCCGTGGGCATCGACCTCACGGCGTTGTCGGTGCTGGGCGGCGCGATCGGTGTGGGTATCGGCTTCGGCTTGCAGAAGCTGGCGTCCAACTATGTGAGCGGCTTCGTGATTCTGGCCGAGCGCAGCATGCGCATCGGCGACAACGTTCGGGTGGACAACTTCGAAGGCATCATCACCGACATCAACGCGCGTTACACCGTGATCCGCTCCACCACGGGGCGCGAATCCATCGTGCCCAACGAGCTGTTGATCATCAACCGGGTGGAAAACCTGTCCCTCGCCGACGACCGCCTGTGGCAGTCCACCGTGGTGTCGGTGGGCTACGAGAGCGACGTGGAGCAGGTGATGGAGCTGCTGAAAAATGCAGCCCTGACCCAGGAGCGTGTGCTCAAGGACCCTGCACCGTCGGTGGCCTTGTCCAACTTCGGCGCCGACGGACTGGAGTTCACACTGGGCTACTGGATCGCAGACCCGGAAAACGGCACGCTCAACATCCGCTCGCTGATCAACCGCAAGGTGTTGCAGGCGCTGCGCGAAAACCAGATCGAGATCCCGTATCCGCAGCGCGTCCTGCACATCAAGCCACAGCCGGGTGGCCCGGACACCGCAACGTCAGCGGTTCATGAGGCTGGGTAACCAAAGCGCAATGGCAGGGAAGGCGATGAGGATGCACAGGCGCACCACATCGGCCATGACAAAAGGCCAGACGCCGCGGTAGATGGTGCCCAGCTTCACGTTGGGCAGCAACGAATTGATCACGAAGAGGTTCAGACCCACGGGCGGCGAGATCATGCCGATCTCCACAATCGTTACGATCAGGATGCCGAACCACACCGGATCGAACCCCAGGCCGGTGATCACCGGGAAGAACACCGGAATGGTGAGCAGCACGATGGCCAGCTCTTCCATCACCATGCCCAGCATCAGGTAGATGCCCATCATCATGACCACCACCATGATGGGGTGTGGGCTGAACTGCAGAACGAAGTCCCGCAGGTCGCCGGGCATGGTGGTGAAGTTGATGAAGTTGGTGAAGATCATCGCGGCGATCAGGATGGTGAACAGCATCGCCGTGGTGCGCGTGCTCTCCACCAGAATGTCCATCAGCACCCGCGGCGTGAGCGAGCCGCGCAGCAGTGCAAAGAAGAAAGCGCCGGCCGCACCCACACCCGCGCCTTCGGTGGCGGTGAACACGCCGCCATAGATGCCACCGATCACCAGGCCGAACAAGACCACCACACCCCAGATGCCGCGGATGGCTACCAGGCGCTGGGCCCAGGTGAAGCGCTCGGCGCGGGGGCCGGCTTCAGGGTCGCGCCAGGTGACGTACACCACGCCCAGGCACAGGCAGGTGATGGCCACCAGGCCCGGCAGGATGCCGGCCACGAACAGCTTGCCGATGTCGGTTTCGGTGATGATTCCGTAGATGACCAGGATGGTGGACGGCGGAATGAGGATGCCCAGCGTGCCCCCGGCGGCAATGGCGCCGGTGGCCAGCGTGTCCTTGTAGCCGTGGCTCTTCATCTCCGGGTAGGCCACCCGCGTCATGGTCGCGGCGGTGGCGATCGACGAGCCACAAATGGAGCCGAAGCCGCCCGAGGCGATGATGCTGGCCATGGCCAGCCCACCCTTGCGGTGACCCACAAATGAGTTGGCCGCAGTGAAGAGCTCGCGCGCCATGCCGGCGCGGGCCACCAGATTGCCCATCAGCACAAACAGCGGGATCACTGACAGCACATAGTGGAAGCCGGTCTCGAAGATCACCTGGCTGGTGCTGGCGAAGGCCGGTGTCCAGCCCCGCATCAAGCCCATGCCCACCATGCCCGCAATGGCCATGGCCACGGCCAGGGGGATGCGCAGGAAGGCCATGAAAAAGACGGCCACAAAACCGAGGAACGCTTCAATCATGGTGCGGTCCTGTCGGCTGCAGCGGGGAAGGGGATATGCTCAGGCACTGGGGCCTTCACGAACACGAAAAGCAGATGCACCAGACCCGTCAGACCCAACAGGCCGGCCATGAGCCAGGCCACCGGGGCGATCGACAACTGCAGGTGCACGGTGGTGTCGCCGTACTCCGCAAAGCGGTCTGCGCGCATGAGCATGAGCCGCCCCAGAAAGCCGAAAGTGGCCGCGCAGATGAGGTGGACCACGCGGGCCTGGATGCCCCGCAGCCAGTCGGGGATGAAGGCGTCGAGCGTGTCGAACACCACGTGTTCGCCGCGCCACGAGACCATGGGCAGGGCACCAAAGATCACGATGACCATGAGGATTTCGGTGATTTCGAGGCCGCCAGGCACCGAGTGGCTGAAAAATTTGCGGCCGGTGACGTCCACCAGCGTGAGCCACATGAGGGTAAACAAGGCCATGGCGGCCATGAGTCCGGTGGACCAGCGCAGTGCGCTGTCGAGCTTCTTGAGCATGATGGGTCTTGATGTGGAAAGGCCGGCTGTGCGGTCTGCTCAGCCGGCCTGGCAAGGCCACACAAGGTGGCCGCGGATTCACTTCACCTTGGCAATCTCCGAACGGAACTCGGCCAGGACATCCTTGGGGTTCTTCAGGCCTTTGACCTGAGCGCTGGCGGCCCACTTGGTCTCCAGGTAGTCCTGTTTGTCCATCACGGCTTTCACGAAAGCCTTGTCGGCGGTGATGCGCGCCACGCCCTGGCCCTTCTGCATTTCGCGGCTGGCCGCGTCGACCTTGTCCCAGCCTTCGCCGAACAGACGTGCAGCGGGCTCACCCGACAGCTTGTCGACCACGGCCTTGTCCTGTGCCGAGAGCGCGTTGTACTTGGCCGGATTCATCATGAAGACGAAGCTGGTGTTGTACAGACCACCGGGGAAGTCGGTGGCGTGCTTGATCATGCTCAGCTTGAACGAGGCGATCGATTCGTCGGGGAAGAAGGTGCCGTCCATCACGCCAGTGGACAGCAGCTCGAACGACTCGGGCGCTGCCTTGAGCGTGGTGTTCCAGCCCATGGCCTTGGAGAGTTCGTTGATGTTGCCGCCGCCGATGCGGAACTTCAGGCTGGAGGCTTCGGCGGCCGAGGTCACCGGTTTCTTGCTGTTGAATATGACGCCGGGGCCGTGGGTGAACACGGCCAGCACCTTCACGCCGCGGTGCTCGCCCAGCGGCGCAAAGTGTTTGCTGTAGGTGCGTTGGTAGGCGACCGAGGTGGCCACCGCGTTGTTGCCCAGGAAAGGGAACTCGGCGACCTGTGTGTTGATGAAGCGCCCTGGCGTGTAACCGTCCACCGTGTAGGAAATGTCGGCCAGACCGTCGCGCACCGCGTCAAAGGTGCCCGGTGCCGCGACCACGCCCTTGGGCAGGATGTTGCACTTCATGCGGCCCGTGCTTTCCTTCTCCAGCATGTCGCACCAGGTTTTTTGTGAGGTGCTCAGCGTGTGGGTGGGCGGGAGCCAGCTGGAGACGGTGAATACCGTCTGTGCGGACACCAAGCCGCTGGCCAGCAGGGCGGTGGTGAAGGCGAGGATGACAAGGGGGCGTGACTTCATGTGGTGGCTCCTGTGCATAAGCGTCAGATGGTTGCTCAACATAAACAAATTGCAGAAAGGCAATGTAGGTCACTTCGAGCGCACGCCGTCTCATGACTTACCCGAATTCACCGACCCCGCGGTCGGCGAATTCGCTCCCGGGTCTGCACAAGGTCACACAAATAAGGGCTTTGTGGGTTCGACCCCATCTTTTATAATCATCAAAAAGCACGATCGTTCTTTTTTGTCATCATCCCCTTTGTCCCGCTTCTGACCACTCTCGACAGGGGGTGGGGCATACAATCTTCAGGTTGACGTGCACGTCAATTCGCACGTCCCTTTCCACAACATCAGGAGCAACCCAGCATGAAGGTCATCGTCCCCGTCAAACGCGTGGTGGATTACAACGTCAAGGTGCGTGTCAAGAGCGACGGCAGTGGCGTGGACATCGCCAACGTCAAGATGAGCATGAATCCTTTCGACGAAATCGCGGTGGAAGAAGCCGTGCGCCTGAGGGAGAAGGGCGTGGTCACCGAGGTGATCGCGGTTTCTTGCGGCGTCACGCAGTGCCAGGAGACCCTGCGCACCGCCATGGCCATCGGTGCCGACCGCGCCATCCTGGTGGAAACCACCGAAGAGCTGCAGCCGCTGGCCGTGGCCAAGCTGCTCAAGGCGCTGGTCGACAAGGAACAGCCCGGTCTCATCATCCTGGGCAAACAGGCGATCGACGACGACTGCAACCAGACCGGTCAGATGCTGGCTGCGCTCGCCGGCTTGCCGCAAGCCACCTTCGCCAGCAAGGTGGAAGTGGCTGATGGAAAGGCTTCCGTCACGCGCGAGGTCGACGGCGGTTCGGAAACCCTGTCGATCACGCTGCCGGCCGTCATCACGACCGACTTGCGCCTGAACGAGCCGCGTTATGTGACGCTGCCCAACATCATGAAGGCCAAGAAAAAGCAGCTCGACATCGTCAAGCCTGAAGACCTCGGTGTGGATGTGACGCCGCGCATCAAGACCCTGAAGGTCAGCGAGCCGCCCAAGCGCGGCGCCGGCATCAAGGTGGCCGATGTGGCCGCCCTGGTGGACAAGCTCAAGAATGAAGCCAAAGTGATCTGAGGAACCGACACATGACCGCACTTGTTATTGCCGAACACGACAACGCCTCCCTCAAGGGCGCGACCTTCAACACCGTCGCTGCCGCCGCCCAATGCGGTGGCGATGTGCACGTGCTCATCGCCGGACTCAACGCCGGCGCTGCAGCCACCGCCGCTGCGCAAATCGCCGGCGTGAGCAAGGTGATCCACGCTGACGCGCCTGGCTTCGAACACGGCCTGGCCGAGAACGTGGCCGCGCAGGTGCTGACCATCGCCGCGAGCTACAGCCACATCCTGTTCCCCGCGACCGCCAGCGGCAAGAACATCGCCCCGCGCGTGGCCGCCCACCTGGACGTGGCGCAGCTGTCCGATGTGACCAAGGTCATCAGCGCCGACACCTTCGAGCGCCCGATCTACGCCGGCAACGCCATCGCCACCGTGCAGGCCCTGGACGCCACCAAAGTCATCACCGTGCGCACCACGGGCTTTGACCCGGCGGCAGCCACCGGTGGCAGTGCCGCCATCGAAACGGCAGCAGCGGCCGACGACGACGGCAAGTCCAAATTCATGGGCAGCGAAATCGCCAAGAGCGATCGCCCCGAACTCACCGCCGCCAAGATCATCGTCTCGGGTGGCCGGGCACTCGGCAGCGCGGAGAAGTTCAACGACGTCATGACACCGCTGGCCGACAAGCTCGGCGCAGCTTTGGGCGCCAGCCGCGCCGCGGTGGACGCAGGCTACGCGCCCAACGACTGGCAGGTGGGCCAGACCGGCAAGATCGTCGCGCCGCAGCTCTACATCGCCGCCGGCATCTCCGGTGCCATCCAGCATCTGGCCGGCATGAAGGACAGCAAGGTCATCGTGGCGATCAACAAGGACCCCGAGGCCCCGATCTTTTCGGTGGCCGACTACGGCCTGGAGGCCGATCTGTTCGATGCCGTGCCCGAATTGATCAAGGCACTCTGAGCCCACTGACAACCACAAGGGCATCGTTCGCGATGCCCTTGTTGTATCTGCACCCCTGAATCTGCTGGAGACACCGAATGAGTTACACCGCCCCCCTCAAAGACATGCTGTTCGACATCGAGCACCTGGCACGCATCGACCAGGTCGCGCAGATGCCCGGTTTTGAAGATGCCGGTCTGGAGACTGCACAAGCCGTGCTCGAAGAATGCGCCAAGCTCAACGAAGGTGTGATCGCACCGCTGAACTGGGAGGGCGACAAGAACCCCTCGTTCTTCAAGGACGGCAAGGTCACCACCACGCCCGGGTTCAAGGAAGCCTTCAAGCAGTACGCCGAAGGCGGCTGGCAAGGCCTGCAGCACCCGACCGACTTCGGCGGCCAGGGGCTGCCCAAGACGATTGGTGCGGCCTGCGGCGAAATCCTCAACAGTGCCAACATGAGCTTTGCGCTGTGCCCACTGCTCACCGACGGCGCCATCGAGGCACTGATCACCGCGGGCAGCGACGAGCTCAAGGCGACCTACCTGGAGAAGTTGGTCAGTGGCCAGTGGACCGGCACCATGAACCTCACCGAGCCTCAGGCCGGCTCCGATCTGGCCGCCGTGCGCAGCCGCGCCGAGCCGCAGCCCGACGGCACCTACAAGGTGTTCGGCACCAAGATCTACATCACCTACGGTGAGCACGACATGGCCGAGAACATCGTGCACCTCGTGCTGGCCCGCGTGACCGGCGCGCCCGAGGGCGTGAAGGGCATCAGCCTGTTCGTGGTACCGAAGTTCATGGTCGGCAAAGACGGCTCCGTGGGTGCACGCAACGACGTGCACTGTGTGAGCATCGAACACAAGATGGGTATCAAGGCCAGCCCCACCGCCGTGCTGCAGTACGGTGATCATGGCGGCGCGGTGGGTTACCTGGTGGGCCAGGAAAACCGCGGCCTGGAGTACATGTTCATCATGATGAACGCGGCGCGTTACGCCGTGGGCGTGCAGGGCATTGCCATAGCCGAGCGCGCTTACCAGAAGGCCGTGGTGTACGCCAAGGACCGCGTACAGAGCCGCCCGGTGGATGGCACGCTCCCGGCGGCCGCGCCCATCATTCACCACCCCGATGTGAAGCGCATGCTGATGACCATGCGTTCGGTCACCGAAGGCTGCCGCGCCATGGCCGCGGTGGCCGCTGCCGCGTACGACGCCGCGCACCACCACCCCGATGCCGACACGCGCAAGCAAAACGCAGCCTTCTACGAATTCCTGGTGCCGCTGGTCAAGGGCTACAGCACCGAGATGAGCCTGGAAGTCACCAGCCTGGGTGTGCAGGTGCACGGTGGCATGGGCTTCATTGAAGAGACCGGCGCGGCGCAGTACTACCGCGACGCCAAGATCCTCACCATCTACGAAGGCACCACCGCCATTCAGGCCAACGACCTTGTGGGTCGCAAGACCTCGCGCGACGGCGGCAACGGTGCCAAGGCGATCGCCGCGCAGATCGAAAAGACCGAAGCTGAACTTGCAAAGCGCGACAGCGCCAACGCCAAGGCGGTGCACAAGCGCCTGAAAGCCGCGCGCGAAGCGTTTGTGGACGTGGTCGAGTTCATCGCTGCCAACACACGCAGCAACCCCAACGCGGCGTTTGCCGGCAGCGTGCCTTACCTCATGCTGGCGGGCAACCTCATGGCCGGCTGGCAGCTGGCGCGCTCGCTGATGGTTGCCGAAGACCTGCTCGCGCAGGGCACCGACGCGGCTTTCATGCAGGCCAAGATCACCACCGCGCGTTTCTACGCCGACCACATCCTCAGCCGTGCTCCGGGCACGCGCGATGCGATCGTCGAAGGCGCCGAGGCCGTGACCGCGCTGGCCATCGAATCGTTCTGATCCGCCACCATAAACACAACGGAGACCTCATGACCGCACCCGCCCGCAGCCTGCCCCCGGTTCTCGAGAACATCAAGTTCCCCGTGATCGGCTCGCCTCTGTTCATCATCAGCAACCCCAAGCTTGTCATTGCGCAGTGCAAGGCCGGCGTGGTGGGCTCCATGCCCGCGCTCAACGCGCGCCCGGCATCGCAGCTGGACGAGTGGCTGGCCGAAATCACTGAAACCCTGGCCGCGCACGACGCAGCCAACCCGGACAACAAGGCCGCGCCTTTTGCCATCAACCAGATCGTGCACAAGAGCAACGACCGGCTGGAGCACGACATGCAGCTGTGCGCCAAGTACAAGGTGCCGATCATCATCACCAGCCTGGGCGCGCGCGAAGACGTGAACAAGGCGGTGCAGAGCTGGGGCGGCGTGGTGCTGCACGATGTGATCAACAACGTGTTCGCGCACAAGGCGATCGAGAAGGGTGCTGATGGCCTGATCCCGGTGGCTGCCGGTGCTGGTGGCCACGCCAGCGTGAAAAGCCCGTTTGCCATGATTCAAGAGATTCGTGAATGGTTTGGCGGCCCGGTGGCGCTGTCGGGCTCCATCTCCTCAGGCGGTGCGATCCTGGCCGCGCAGGCCATGGGGGCCGACTTCGCCTACATCGGATCGGCCTTCATTGCCACCGACGAAGCACGCGCGGTGGACGGTTACAAGGAGATGATCACGAAGTCGAATTCGGACGACATCGTCTACAGCAACTTCTACACCGGCATCCACGGCAACTACCTCAAGGGCAGCATCCAGAACGCCGGCATGGACCCGGACAACCTGCCGCAGAGCGACCCCAGCAAGATGAACTTCGGGACCAGCGAAGGTGCTGTGGCGGCCAAGGCCTGGAAAGACATCTGGGGCTGCGGTCAGGGCATCGGCGCGATCCGCGAGGTGGTGCCGGCGGCCGATCTGGTGGCGCGCTTCAAGCGCGAATACGCGGAAGCGAAGGCACGCATTTGCGCCGGTTGATCGGGCTTGCTCGCCCATGAAGAAGCCGGCTTGAGGAGCCGGCTTTTTTGCGTCTGCGAAGCAGCCCCGGTCGCGTTACCGTTCTCCCCGCAGCCACGCACCAAAGCTGCTCAAGGCTTCGCCGATCGCCGCGCCCGGCGTCTGTGCGTACTGCACGCCACCCTGGTCAGAGATCTGCGCCACCGAGCCGCTGCCTTGCCATTCGGCGTAGATCCAGTCTTCACCTTGGCGCGCCAGGCCTTCGGGCACCGCGGGCGGCTGTGCCACCGGCATGCCTTTGAGCGCAGCGCCCATGTAGTCGATCCAGATCGGCAGCGCGATGCGTCCACCCGACTCACCGCCGCCCAGGCTGCGCGGCTTGTCGTAGCCCACCCACACGGCGGTGGCCAGGCTGGGCTGGTAGCCGGCGAACCAGGCGTCGACTGCATCGTTGGTGGTGCCGGTTTTGCCGTAGACGTCGGGTCGCTTGAGCGTGGCCTGTGCACGCGCGGCCGTGCCACTGCGCGTCACCTCGTTGAGCAGGCTGGACATCACGAACGCGTTGCGCGCGGGAATTGAGCGGTTGGCTTCGGTGAGCGGCTCGGGAGGAGGCGCCTCAAACAGCACCTTGCCTTGGGCATCGGTGATCTTCTCCACCACCACCGGTGCCACCTTCCAGCCGCCGTTGGCCACCGTGGCGTAGGCCTGGGCCATCTGCAGCGGCGTGACGCTGCCGGTGCCCAGGGCCAGTGTGAGGTCGTTGGGCTGGCGCGCGGGGTCCAGGCCGAAACGGGCCGTCCAGTCGCGTGCCACTTGCGTGCCGGTGTGTTGCAACACGCGCACGCTGGCGATGTTGCTCGAGCGGGCCAATGCATCGCGCAGCGTGATCGGGCCGGCGTATTGCCCGTTGCTGTTGCTGGGGCTCCAGCCGTTCGAGGCGGTGAAGGGCAGATCGTCGATCAGGGTGCCCGGCATCACGCGCGCTTCCAGCGCGGCCGAGTAGAGCAGCGGCTTGAGCGCCGAGCCCGGCTGGCGCCAGCCCTGCGTGACGTGGTTGAACGGTTGCTGCGTGAAGTCGAAACCGCCCACGAGTGCGCGCACGCGACCGGTGTGGCTGTCCATGGCGACCAACGCTGCTTCGGCCTCGGGCCACTGCGAAACCGCCCAGGCCGGCTTGCCCTTGACCTTGCCCGTGCTCACCACCCGCACGATGGCGCCGCGCACGATCTTCAGTGGCGCCTTGGCTTTGGGGTCCAGTCCCTTCTGCGCCCAGCGCAGGCCTTCACCTTGCAGCGTGATGCGCTCGCCGCTGGACAGTTGCACCTGCATGGCCTTGGGGCTGGCCGCCAGCACGATGCCCACGCGCAGGGTTTCGTCGTCGCGGTGATCCTTCAGCGCTTCGGCGGCCGCGCGTTCGACCTCTGCGCCCATGCCGTTTGGAAGTGATGCCACATCTTCCGGCCCACGCCAGGCGCCGCGCCGGTCAAACGCCAGCACGCCGCGCTGCACGGCGGCGTGGGCGGCGCGCTGGTCGGCCGCGCGCAATGACGTGGTGACGCGCAAGCCGTTCGAATACGCCTCGGTGCCGAAGCGCTCCACCACCGCCCGCCGCGCCATTTCGGCCACGTGTGCCGCGTGCACGCTGCGCAGGCCGGGTGTGCGCAACACGAGCTTCTCGGCGCGTGCGGCGGCCAACTGCGCATCGGTGATCGCATCGGTGGCGCGCATGCGTTCCAGCACCACGCGCTGGCGTTGCGTGGCGCGTTCGAAGTTGGCCACCGGGTTGGCGTAATAGGGGTTCTGCGGCAGGCCGGCGAGCATGGCGGTTTCGGCCAGCGAGAGTTTGTCCAGCGGCTTGCCGAAATAGGTTTTCGACGCGGCGGCAAAGCCGTAGGCACGCTGGCCCAGAAAAATCTCGTTGAGGTAAATCTCCAGGATGCGGTCCTTGGAGAGTTCGTCTTCCAGCTTGAGCGCCAGCCAGATTTCCTTGGCCTTGCGCTCGGCGGAAAACTCGCGCGTGAGCAACATGGTGCGCACCAGTTGCTGCGTGATGGTGGAGGCCCCCTGTTTGCGCCCCCCGGTGACGACCGCCACCAGCGCGCGCGCCATGCCCCGGGGATCCACGCCGTTGTGCTCACGGAAGCGCGCGTCTTCCACGGACAGCACGGCGTCCTGCAGCAGCTTGGGCGTGCGCGACAGTGGCAGGTACTCGCGGCGCTCGGTGCCGAACTGCGCAATTTCCACGCCGTCGGCGGTGAACACCTGCAGCGGCAGCTTGGGTTGGTACTTGACGATGCTGTCCAGCGGCGGCAGATCGAAGGGCGAGGCCTGCACGGCGGGGGCCATGAAGGCGGCGGGCATCACCACCAGGGTGATCACCGCTCGGCGAAGGTAAGGCTTGGGCATGGGGGGAGATTGTCCCGGATCGGTGTGCGCTGCATGTGCAGCGGGTGCGTGTGTGTGGTAACCAGCTGTGTCGGAACGCGCGGGTAAGATCGCCCGCTCTACCCCGGGACCCCGCCATGCGCAAGCGCATCCTGTTGCTCGAAGACGAACAAGCCATCGCCGACACCTTGCTCTATGCGCTGCAGAGCGAGGGCTTCGAGGTGCAGCATGTGCGCCTGGCCAGCCATGCACTCGATGCGTTTCGCACGCAAGCGCCCGACCTCGCCATCCTTGACGTGGGCGTGCCCGACGGGAACGGCTTCGATGTCTGCCGCGCCTTCCGCAAGACCAGCGACATGCCCATCGTGTTCCTCACCGCACGCCATGAAGAGATCGACCGCGTGCTCGGCCTGGAGCTCGGCGCCGACGACTACGTGGTCAAGCCGTTTTCTCCGCGCGAGGTGTGTGCCCGGGTGCGGGCCATCTTGCGGCGCAGCGCAACGCTGCCTGTGGTTGCAACGCACGAACAAACGGCGCAAGGCCCGCTGCTGCAGCTCGACGAGGCCGCGCAGCGCATCAGCTGTGGCGGCGAATGGCTCACACTCACACGCTACGAGTTCCAGCTGCTCGCCACGCTGCTGCGCCGGCCCGAGCGCATCTTCTCGCGCGTCGAGCTCATGGACCTGGTGTGGGGCGGTGCGCTGGACACGTCGGACCGCACGGTGGACGCGCATGTGAAGCTGCTGCGCGCCAAGCTGCGTGCGCGCGGCGTGATGGCCGAGCTGATCCAGACCCACCGCAACATGGGTTATTCGATCCGCGTGGTGGACTGAGCCGTGCGCATCGGTCTGCGGCTGCTGCTGGGCTTTTTTCTCATCCTGGGCGTGGCCCTGGTGGTGGTGCTCAACGTGTTCCTGCAAGAGGTCAAGCCCGGCACCCGCCTGGCCATGGAAGACAGCCTGATCGACGCTGCCCATGCCTTCGCCCAGCTCGCCGCGCCGGACATGAAGGCCGGCACCATCGCCACTGGCGGCTTTGCGCGGGCGCTGCAGGCTTATCCGGACGCGCAGCCCGGCGCCAGCATCTGGGGTTTTCAGAAGAACAGCGTCGACTACCGCATCACCATCACCGACGCGCAGGGCATCGTGCGTTTCGACACGCGGCAAGAGGCGGTGGGCCAGGACTTCTCGCGCTGGAACGATGTGCTGCGCACGCTGCGCGGCGAATACGGCGCGCGCTCCAGCCTGGCCGATCCAAACGACCCGAACAGCACGGTGATGCACGTGGCCGCGCCCGTCCGCGATGGCGAGCGCATCATCGGCGCGCTCACGGTATCGCGTCCCAACCGCAGCCTGGAGCCCTACATCGAACGCAGCCAGCAGCGCATCCTGCGCTGGTCGTGGGCACTGCTCGGGCTGTCGTTGTTGATGGGTGTGCTGTTGAGCTGGTGGATGGCGAGTTCACTTTCGCGCCTGCGTGGTTACGCCAACGCCGTGGCCAGCGGCGAGCGGGTGGCCCTGCCGCGCTTCGGGCGCCTGAGCGGCAACACCGAGTTCAACGACCTGGCTCAAGCCGTGGAACGCATGCGCGTGAAGCTCGAAGACAAGGCGTACGTGGAGAACTACGTGCACACGCTCACCCACGAACTCAAGAGCCCGCTGGCTGCCATTCGCGGCGCGGCCGAGCTGCTCGAAGAAGACCTGCCCGAGCCCGACCGGCAACGCTTCGCCGGCAACATCCAGCGCCAGACCGAGCGCCTGCGCCAGCTCATCGACAAACTGCTGCGCCTGGCCGATGTGGAGCAGATGCGCGCATTGGGCAAGCTCGAACCGGTGGACCTGAGCGCCCTGACACGCGAACTGCTGCAGCGCGCCGAGCCCCGCCTGCGCCTGAAGGGGTTGAGTGTGCACGATGGGTTGGGCGAAGCACAGATCGTGCGCGGCGATGCTTTCCTGCTGGGCCAGGCGTTGCAGAACCTGCTGGACAACGCGATCGACTTTTCACCCGAGCAGGGTGGGCTGTGGCTGCGCCTGCAGATCGACGGCGACGCGCTCGTGTGGTCGGTGCGCGACCAGGGTCCGGGCGTGCCCGACTACGCGCAGGCGCACATCTTCGAGCGCTTCTACTCCTTGCCTCGCGGCGAGACGCAAGAGAAGAGTTCGGGCCTGGGCTTGTGCCTGGTGAAGGAGGTGAGCGACCTGCACCACGGCGACATTCAGGTGTTGAACGTGGAGAACCCGCCCGGTTGCATGGCGCTCTGGCGCCTGCCGCGCTGAACCGTTTCACATTCACTGCACAAACCGTGGCGGCACTGCATCTGCGCTGCACAGCCGCTTGAGAGACTGGCGCCGTTGCAATCACGGAGCCTGCCTTGAAAAAACACCCTTTGTTGAGCAAGCTGCTCGTCATCTTCTCGCTGATGCTGCTGCTGTCGATTCCCTTGTTGATGGTCTTCGACACCATTCAGGAGCGCAGCGCCTACCGCGCCGAGGCAGCTGCCGAGGTGGCGCGCGCCCATGCCGGCGCGCAGACCCTCACCGGCCCGGTACTGCATGTGCCGTACACAGAAACCTTCACAAAAACCGTGCCGGTGGAGGGCGGGCGCGGCGAAACGCGTGAGGAACGCGTCACGCAGGCGCACGTGGCCTTGCGTTTCCCCGCCCGCCTGGACACGCGCAGCCAGCTGGACACCCAAACCCGATGGCGCGGCATCTTCCCGGTCACGGTTTACACCAGCACCCACCAGAGCTCCGGCCGTTTTGTGTGGAGTGGCGTGGAGCCCTTGGAGAAGAACGGCCAGATCACCCTCGGACAGCCGCGTTTGATCCTGGGTGTGAGCGATTTGCGTGGCCTGCTCAGCGCGCCGCAGCTCACCGTGGCGGGCCAGACCGCGACGATGGGGCCTGCACCTGCCGCGCAGAAACTGCCACTGCCCCTGGCCGCGCCGGTGGATGTGGAGCTCCTCAAACCGGGCGCAGCGTTCGACATCACCCTCAGCGTGGAACTGGCCGGTACCGGGCGCATCGGTTGGGTGCCGCTGGCCGACGAAAACACCGTGAGCCTCACATCGAGCTGGCCACACCCCAACTTCGGCGGCGACTTCCTGCCACGCACGCGCAACGTGAGCGATCAAGGCTTTGACGCGACCTGGAGCGTGCCGTCCTTGTCCACCCAGGCGCAGCAGGTGATTGCGCACCAGGGTGAACTGCGATCCGCACCCGACAGCTTCTCGGTGTCGCTGGACAACCCGGTGGACGTGTACCGCCTGACCGAGCGCGCCACCAAGTACGCGCTGATGTTCATCGTGCTCACCTTCGCCGCGTTCTTCGTGCTGGAGATGGTCAAACGCTGGCGAATCCACCCCATGCAGTACCTCATGATCGGCGCCGCCCTGGTGCTGTTTTTCCTGCTGCTGCTGTCGCTCTCGGAGCACCTCGGTTTTTCCTGGGCGTATGGCCTGGCGAGCGCGGCCTGCATCGGATTGCTCACCCACTACCTGCGCCATGTGCTGCGCGGCTGGCGGCCCGCGCTGGGCATGAGCGCCATGTTCGTGGCGCTCTATGGCGTGCTCTACGGCATCCTGGTGTCGGAAGACAACGCCCTGATGATGGGCTCGCTGCTGCTCTTCGGCGTGCTCGTGGCCATCATGGTGGTCACCCGCAAGGTGGACTGGTACAGCGTGATGGGGCCACCGGAGCAGCCGGCTCAATAGCCTTCGATGGCGAACAGCGTGCCGGTGGAGGCGCTCTGGCGGATCTGGATCAGGCGCTGGTACTCGGGCGAGGTGTAGAAGGCCTGCAGGTGTGCCATGTCGGGGAACTCCAGGATCACCTGGCGGTACGGCACGCCACTGCCTTCCAGCACGCTGACCGCGCCCCCGCGCACCAGGTAGCGTCCGCCGTGTGCAGCGATCAGCGCGGGCACGTCTCGGCGGTATGCCTCGTAAAGGGCGGGGTCGGTGATTTCAACGTTGCCGTAGATGTAGGCGGGCATGTGGTGTCTCCTGTTGATGAGGTCAAGTGGCGAGCCGGGGTTCGCTGCGCAGCGCGAGCCAGGTCCAGAGGCCACCGGCGGCGTCGATGGCACCAAAGAGTATGAGCGTGGGTTGGGCGAAACCCGCAGCCACCAAACCGGCGAAAGCAAACAGGGCGAACGCTCGGGTGACCACCGAAGCCGCGAAGAACGGACGGGCTTCACTCACCGCCGCGTACCAGTAGTACCAGCCGAGGTTGAACACCACCACGCCCAGCACCCGGATCCACACCTCGGTGGTGGGCGCAAAGCCGAAGAGCGAGAGCATGAGGTTGGGCACCAGCACCAGCAGCGTGCCCAGAACCATCAGGTACACCGCAAACGCCTTGATCGTGAAAGCTGCTTTGGACATGGGGCCTCCCGCATCGGGTGCGCCAGCTTAGCGACGCTCGATCAAAAAGTCACGGCGCCAAGGCTGGGCAGATCAACTGCTCCCCCGCACCATCATCTCGAACCCCAGATCCACCGAGTTGCGCACCGGCACTTCACCGCGCATCAAGCCCAGCAGCATTTGCGCACTCGCCTCGCCCATGGCGCGGCGCGGTGTGCGCACGGTGGTGAGCGGCGGCACCATCTGGTCGCTGCCCGAGAGGTCGTTGAAACCGGCCACGGCGATGCGGCCGGGCACGTCCACGCCCAGGCGCAAGGCCGCGAGCAGACCACCCTGGGCCAGGTCGTCGTTGCAGAAAAACACGGCGTCCACCTCGGGGCGGGTGCGCAGCAGGTCTTCCAGCAGTTCACCGCCGAGCCGCATCGACGATGGCTGCGGGCTCAGCAATTCCAGCCGTGCGTCGTACAGGCCATGCTCGCGCAGGCAGCGGCGGTAGCCTTCGGCGCGTTGCAGGGTGCGGGGGTCCAGCTGGGCGGCCACGAAGGCGATGCGCTTGCGGTCGCGTTGCACCAGGTGTTCGGTGATGGCGTGACCGGCGTCGATCTGTGAGAAGCCCACGCAGTACACGTTGGGCGCCTGCGTGAGCTCCATCAAATACACGCAGGGCACGCCGCTGGCCGCCACCATCTGGCGCGCGGCTTCGGTGCGGTCAAACCCGGTGAGCAACAGGCCGGCCGGGCGGTGCGCGAGGTAGCTGCGCAGCAGCTGTTCTTCTTCCTGCGGCTCGTAGTGGGTCACGCCGATCATGGGCTGGTAGCCGTGGGGCAGCAGCGTGCGGTGCACGGCTTCGAGCACGTCGACAAACAGCGCGTTGGACAGCAGCGGCACCAGCACCGGCACCTGCGTGCTGCGCTGCGAGGCGAGGGCACGCGCGGCGGGGTCGGGCACGTAGCCGAGTTGCTCGGCGGCGCGCTTGACGCGTTCCACCAGATCGGCCGCCACGCCACGTTCGCCGCGCAGCGCGCGCGAGGCGGTGATGGGGCTGACCTCGGCGGCCAGCGCCACGTCGCTCAAGGTGGTGCGCCCGCTGTGGCGGCGCTTGCGTTCGGTCGGTTCCAAGGGTTTTCCCGGTGTTTGGTGCGGATCGTGTGGCGTTAGGATAGCGCTGTCCGAAACCTAGTGACACCCGAATTTACCCTGAATCTTCTGGCCTCGCGCCCTTGATCTGCTTCAACCGAGGGGCGATGCCGGGCATGAACAGCCTCCATTTTTTTAACCTGTTGGGACAGCGCTACCAAATGAACATCCGGCTCGAAAACACCTCCCTCGTCGTCATGGGCGTGGCCGGTTGCGGCAAATCCAGCCTGGGCCAGCGGTGCGCCGAGGCGCTGGGCCTGCCGCTGCTCGAAGGCGATGACTTTCACTCGACCAGCAACGTGGCCAAGATGCGCAGCGGCAGCCCGCTGAGCGACGAGGACCGCGCCGCTTGGCTCGACACGCTGGCCGAGCAGCTGCAGGCCCATCCGCAAGGCGTGGTGCTCACCTGTTCGGCGCTCAAGCAGCGCTACCGCGAACGCCTGCGAGTCGCCACGTCCGGCCTGCGGTTCGTCTTTCTCGACCTCACGCAAGACCAGGCGCGCGAGCGTGTGGCGTCGCGCCCGGCGCACCTGTTCCCGGTGAGCCTGGTGGCCAGCCAGTTCGCCGCGCTCGAAGACCCGCGCGCAGAGCCCGGCGTGCTGCATCTGGACGCCACGCAGCCCCTGGCCGACCTCGGCGCGGCCGTGGTGCGCTGGGTGCGCGCCGTGCCAGCGCCCGCCACCCTGGAGAACCGCTGATGAAGCCGGGCCAATTCTTGAAGCACGGCATTGAAGCCCTGCTGGCGCTGTGCCTGCTGGGCATGGTGATCTGTGTCTTCGGCAATGTGTTGCTGCGCTACTTCTGGGGCACCGGCTGGGTCGTGTCCGAAGAGCTCTCGCGCCTGCTGTTTGTCTGGCTGGTGTGCCTCTCGGCCATCCTCGCGTTTGGAGAAAACAAACACCTCGGTTTTGACCTGGTGACGGCGCGCCTCTCGGGCCGGGCCGCAGCGGTTTTTCGCTGGCTCACGCGCGGCCTCATTGCGCTGGCGCTTTACTACCTCATTGACGGCTCGTGGTCGCAGGTGCTGGTGGGTCTGGACAGCCGCAGCCCGGTGATGAACACGCCGCTGGCCGTGGGCGCTGCGGGCACGCTGGTGATGGGGGTGTGCATGGCGGTGCTGCTGGTGCTGCAGGCGTGGGATGACTTGCGCGGTAACGCGCCGGGGTCGATGTCCGAAGGAGAACGGACATGAGCGCAGCGCCGGGCCGCCCCAAGCAAGCTCGCGCCCCCTTGGGGGGCAGCGCAGCCAACGAAGTGGCAAGCGTGGGGGTCACATCATGACCATCGCGATCTTTCTCTTGGTCTTGTTCGCCACCATGACGGTGGGCGTGCCCATTGCGTTTGCGCTCATGCTCACCGCGCTCGCGCTGATGGTGCACCTGGACTTTTTCGACGCTCAGTTGCTCGCGCAGAACGTGCAGGCTGGCTTCGACAGCTTCCCGCTGCTGGCCGTGCCCTTCTTCATCCTCGCGGGTGAACTCATGAATGCCGGTGGTCTCAGCCGTCGCATCATCGATCTCGCGCGCTCCATGGTGGGCCACGTGCCTGGCGGTCTGGGTTATGTGGCCATTGCGGCTTCTGTGCTGCTCGCGTCCATGAGCGGTTCGGCCATTGCCGACACCGCTGCGCTGGCCACGCTGCTGCTGCCCATGATGCGGCGGCAGAACTACCCCGACGGATCGAGCGCCGGCCTCATTGCCTCGGGCGGCATCATCGCGCCCATCATCCCGCCGTCGATGCCCATGGTGATCTACGGCGTGACCACCAACACGTCCATCAGCAAACTGTTTCTCGCCGGCATCGTGCCCGGCCTGATCATGGCCACCGCACTGGTGATGGTGTGGCGCTGGGTGGCGCGCACCAAACAGCTCAGCGTGGCTGTGAAGACCACCTGGGCCGAACGCCGCCACGCGCTGACCAGCAGCGCCTGGGCACTGATGATGCCGGTGATCATCATCGGCGGCCTGCGCATGGGCTTCTTCACGCCCACCGAAGCCGCCGTGGTGGCCGCGGTGTACGCCCTGCTGGTGGCCACGCTGGTTTACCGCGAGCTGAACATCGCAGGCATCTACCGCGTGCTGGTGGACGCCTCGCGCACCACCGGCGTGGTGATGTTCCTGTGCGGCGCGGCCACCGCCGCCTCCTACATGATCACGCTGGCCGACCTGCCGAACGAACTGGCCAAAAGCATCGGCCCGCTGCTCTCCGAGCCCATGTTGTTCATGGCCGTGGTGTGCATGTTCCTGCTGGCTGTGGGCATGGTGATGGACCTCACGCCCACCATCCTGATCCTGGCGCCGGTGCTTTCGCCGCTGGCGGCCAAGGCCGGCATCGACCCGGTGTACTTCGGCTTCATGTTCATCTTTGTCGGCTGCCTGGGCCTTCTCACCCCGCCGGTGGGCACGGTGCTCAACGTGGTGGCCGGCATCGGACAGATGCGCATGGAGACCGTGATCCGTGGCGTCATGCCCTTCCTGCTGGTGTATTTCGCCATGCTGGTTCTGTTGATCCTGTTCCCGGCCATCGTGCTGTGGCCCCTGAAGCTGATGTTCTGACGTTCAGCACTTTCCTTTTTGCACCCCCGCGGCGCTGTGCCGCATCCAACCCGAGGAGACTTCCCATGAAACTCAAACAACTCACCATCGCCGCCGCCGTTGCGTTGGCCACCCTGGGCGCCGGCATCGCACAGGCGCAGGACATCAAGCCGCGCCTGATCCGTTTCGGCTACGGCCTCAACGAAATCTCCAACCAGGGTCGCGCCACCAAGGTGTTTGCCGACGAGGTCGAAAAGGCTTCCGGCGGCAAGATGAAGATCCGCGCCATCGGTGCCGCTGCGCTCGGGTCTGATGTGCAGATGCAGCAGGCCTTGATCGGCGGCGCGCAGGAAATGATGGTGGGCTCGACCGCCACGCTGGTGGGCATCACCAAGGAAATGGCGATCTGGGACACGCCTTTCCTGTTCGACAACGCGAAAGAAGCCGATGTGGTGCTCGACGGCCCGGTCGGCCAGAAGGTGATGGACAAGCTGCAGGAAAAAGGCCTGGTCGGTCTGGTCTATTGGGAGAACGGTTTCCGCAACCTCACCAACAACAAGCGCGCGGTGACCAAGCTGGAAGACATGGACGGCATCAAGCTGCGTGTGATGCAGAACAACGTCTTCATCGACAGTTTCAAGACCCTGGGCGCCAACGCCGTGCCGCTGCCGTTCTCCGAGCTCTTCACCGCGCTGGAAACCAAGACGGTGGATGGACAGGAGAACCCGTACAACACCATCCTCTCGAGCAAGTTCTACGAGGTGCAGAAGTACCTGACGGTGACCAACCACGTCTACAGCCCCTGGATCGTGCTGGTGAGCAAGAAGTATTGGGATGGCCTGAGCAAGGACGAGCAGAAGGTGCTGATGGACGCCGCGATCAAGAGCCGCGACTTCGAGCGCAAGGACACGCGCGCCGAGGCCGACAAGGCGCTGGCCGACCTCAAGGGCAAGGGCATGGAGATCAACCAGCTCTCGCCCACTGAAGCCAACCGCATGCGCGCCAAGCTGACCGCCGTGAACACCGGCATTGCGGCCAACGTGGGTGAAGACCTGTGGAAGGAAACGCAGGCGGCGGTGGCGAAGGCGCGCGCTGCGAAGTAAGTTCGCGCTCCTTAAAGACGAGGGCCGGCTGTGCAGCCGGCCCTTTCTTTATTTCGGGCCCTCAGCCTCCATCGCCTTGGCCATCGTCTTGCCCAGCTCCACGCCCCACTGGTCGTAGGCATTGATGCGCCAGATGGCGGCCTGGGTGAAAACCTTGTGTTCGTACAGCGCGATCAGTGCGCCCAGGCGCATGGGGTCCAGGCGGTCGAGCCACAGCACGTTGTTCGGGATGTTGCCCTCGAAGCTGCGGTGCGGCGCCATGGCGGCAGCGTCGGCCTCGCTCAAACCATCCTTCAGCAGCGCGGCCTGCGTGTCCTGCAGCGAGCGGCCGCAGGCCATGGCCTGGGCTTGCGCGCGCAGGTTGAGGTTCACCACGCCGTGGTGCGTGGCGGCCAGGGGCAGCGGCGTGTCTTCGTTCAGCACGCCGATGAAATCCACCGGCACCTTGTGCATGCCCTGGTGGATGAGCTGGAAGTAGGCGTGCTGGCCATCGATGCCCAGGCCGCCCCACACGATGGGGCCGGTGTCCACTGTGGCGGGCGTCCCGTCGCTGTGGGTGCGCTTGCCGTTGGACTCCATGTCCATCTGCTGCACGAACGGTGTGAAGCGCCCCAGCCGCGAGGCGTAGGGCACGATGAGGTGGGTGGGCAAATGCAGGAAGTTGCGGTTCCAGATGCCGGCCAGCGCGAGCTGCATGGGCAGGTTCTGCGCGGGCAGGGCGGTGCAGAAGTGCTCGTCCATGGCGCGGGCGCCGGCCAGGAAGGCGCGGAAGTTCTCTGCGCCGATGGCAATGGCCAGCGGCAGGCCGAGCGCCGACCACACCGAATAACGCCCACCGACCCAGTCCCAGAACAGGAAGGTGCGCTCGCTCGGGTAACCCAGTTTGGCGGACTGCGCCGGGCTCGCGGTGATGGCCACCAGGTGTTTGGAGAGGGCTTCGGACGGGCAGCCGTGGTCGGTCAGCCAGCGTTGTGCGCTGGCGGCGTTGGTCAGCGTTTCCTGCGTGGTGAAGGTCTTGCTGGAGACCACGAGCAGGGTGCGTTTCGCATCGAGCCCGCGCAGCACGCTCCACAGCGCCCAGGCGTCGGGGTTGGAGACACAGTGCACGCGCACGCCGGGCACGGCCGGGGCAGCGAGTTGGGCGAGTGCCTCGATGGCCATGCGCGGGCCGAGGTCGGAGCCCCCGATACCGATGTTCACCACGTCGGTGATGACTTCGCCCGAGTAGCCAAACACGGCACCGGCGTTGAGTGCCTGGGCGAAGTCGCACACCCGCGCCAGCTCGCGCTGCACATCGGCCTGCACGGTGTTGCCCCAGGGGCCCGCGTGCAGCGGGTCACCGCGCAGCGCCACGTGCAGCACGGGGCGGTCTTCCGTGGTGTTGATGGTGTCGCCGCGGAACATGGCATCGCGCTGCGCCACCACGTCGGACTGTTCGGCCAGCGCGAGCAGCGCCTGCTGGATGGCGGGTGTGAGGCGCTGGCGGCTGGCGTCGAGCGTGATGCCGGCAGCGCTCACGGTCATGCGGTGTTCGCGGTGCGTGTCGGTGAGCAGTTCGCGCAGGTGCTGCGTGGGGCTGGCGGCGAGCGTTTGCAGCTGTTGCCAGGCGGGCAGGGTGGTGGGCAGTTTCATGTGTGGGACTCTCGGTTCAATGGGGCGCAGCCATCGCGGTGGCCTCGCGCGCCAGTTTCGTGATGCCGGCCCAGTCGCCCGAACGCAGCAGATCGGCCGGTGTGAGCCAGGAGCCGCCAGCCATGGCGACGTTGGGGATTTTCAGGAAGTCGCGCAGGTTCTCCACGCTCACGCCACCGGTGGGACAAAAGCGCACGTCGGGCAGCGGTGCGCCCAGCGCCTTGAGCATGCCAAGTCCACCGGCCTGCGAAGCGGGGAAGAGCTTCATGAGGGTGAATCCGTGGTCGCGCGCGCGCATCACCTCGCTTGGTGTCATCACGCCGGGAATGAAGGGCAGGTGGGCCTCGCGCACGGCGTGCACGAGTTCGTCGGTGCAGCCCGGGGACAGGGCGAAGCTGGCGCCGGAGGCGATCACCTGTGCCACCTCGGCCACCCGCGTGACGGTGCCCGCACCCAGGTGCATCTGCGGCACGGCGCGCGCCACCGCTTCCATGGCCTGCAGGGCCACGCCGGAGCGCAGGGTGATTTCCATCACGTCGATGCCGCCTTCGAGCAGGGCGTGGGCGAGCGGCACGGCGTGGGCAGGGTCGTTGAGCACGATCACGGGCACGACGCGGGAAGTGAAAGCGGGGCGGGTGAAGCAGGTGACGGACATTGCGATGTTCCTTGTGGTTCAGCCAAACAGGGGTGAGGCGCCGAGTTCGGCCACGCTGGCGTGCTGGCGGAACAGGCCGAACAGTTCGCGTCCGGTGCCGTGCTGGTTGGCGCTGAGGTCGGGGTGGTGCAGTTCGCGTGCGGCCAGGGTGCCGGCGTCCACTTCGAGCTCGAGCACGCCGCTTTCGCAGTCCAGCGTGATCCAGTCGCCGTCTTTCACCAGGGCAATCGGGCCGCCAGCCAGTGCCTCGGGGCTGACGTGGATGGCGGCGGGCACCTTGCCCGAAGCGCCGGACATGCGGCCGTCGGTGACGAGCGCCACCTTGAAGCCTTTGTCCTGCAGCACGGCCAGCGGCGGTGTGAGCTTGTGCAGCTCGGGCATGCCGTTGGCGCGTGGTCCCTGGTAGCGCACCACGGCGATCAGGTCGCGTTCGAGTTCGCCGGCATTGAACAGCGCCAGCAGATCCTGCTGGTCGCTCACCACCACGGCTTGGGCTCGCACCACGCGGTGCTCGGGCTTCACGGCCGAGACCTTCACCACGCTGCGGCCCAGGTTGCCCTGCAGCAGGCGCAGGCCGCCGTCGGCGCTGAAGGGCTCTGCCACGGGACGCACCACCGAGGTGTCGCTGCTCTGCGCGGGCACGGGACGCCAGGCGAGCTGGTCACCGTCGAGCCAGGGCTCCTGCGTGTAGGCCTGCAGGCCATGGCCCAGCACGGTGACCACATCGTTGTGCAGCAGACCGGCAGCAAGCAGCTCCTTCATGAGGTAGCCCATGCCCCCGGCCGCGTGGAAGTGGTTCACGTCGGCGCTCCCGTTGGGGTACACGCGCGCCAGCAACGGAATGTCTTGCGAGAGCTCGGCGAAGTCGTCCCAGTCGATCAGCACACCGGCGGCGCGTGCCATGGCCACCAGGTGCAGTGTGTGGTTGGTCGAGCCACCGGTGGCGAGCAGGCCGATGATGCCGTTGACGATCGTCTTCTCGGTCACGATGTCGGCCATGCAGATGGCGGGCTCTCCCGTGCGCCCGGTGTTGACCACCGAGCGCTTCACGGCCTCGGCGGTGAGGGCGTCGCGCAGCGGCGTGCCCGGGTTCACAAACGACGCGCCAGGCAGGTGAAGACCCATGATCTCCATCAGCATCTGGTTGCTGTTGGCGGTGCCATAAAAGGTGCAGGTGCCGGGGCTGTGGTAAGCCTGCGCTTCCGATTCGAGCAGGGCCTCGCGTCCCACCAGGCCCTGTGCGTACTGCTGGCGCACCTTGGCCTTGGCGTCGTTGGAGAGGCCCGTGGTCATGGGGCCGGCGGGCACGAACACGGTGCTCAGGTGGCCGAACTGCAGCGCGCCCATGAACAGGCCGGGCACGATCTTGTCGCAGATGCCGAGAAACAGCGCGGCATCGAACACGTTGTGCGAAAGCGCCACGCAGGTGGAGAGTGCGATCACGTCGCGCGAGAACAGCGAAAGCTCCATGCCGGCCGCGCCCTGGGTGACGCCGTCGCACATGGCGGGCACGCCGCCGGCCACTTGCACGGTGACGCCGAGCCCGTGCGCGATACCGCGGATCTGCTGCGGGTAGGTCTCGTACGGCTGGTGGGCCGAGAGCATGTCGTTGTAGGCGGTGACGATGCCGATGTGGGGCGCACGCTCGGCGTGGATCTTGAGCTTGTCGGCTGCCGGCAGCGCGGCCGTGGTGTGGGCCATGTTGGCGCAGCCCATGCCGGCGCGCTGGGTGCCGGTCTTGCGTTGTGCCGCCATCGAGGCGAGGTAGGCAGCGCGTGTGGTGGTGCTGCGTTCAATGATGCGTTCGGTGACACGTTGCAGCGTCGGGTGCAGGGTGGTCATGATGGGGTCCTTGTCAGGCCAGCCACACGCTCACAGGCGTCTGGTGCTGGTTGAGGATGAGCGACACCGGCAGGGATTCGTCGGCGCCGAGGCGGGCTTGCTGGAACACGGCCAGCTTGCGGGCGCCGCTGATGGACAGCGCGAGTTCGCGCGTGGCCAGCAGGGCGGGCAGGGTGAGGGTGAGGCGGGCGTGGGGCGCGGTGGCCGGACGCACCCAGGCCACCGGGCCACTGCTGTACAGCGCCTGGTTCAGGCCGGGCGCACCGGGAAACAGCGACGCGGTGTGGCCATCGTCGCCCATGCCGAGCACGGCCATGTCCATGGGCCAGGGCTGGGTGGCCAGGCGGCGGTTGGCAGCGTCCACCAGCCGGATGAGGGCCGGTTCGTCCAGGGTGTCCGGCAGGGTGTCGAAGAAAGGCACGAAAGTGGCGGCAGCGGCGGCGTCCTGCAGCAGATGGCGGCGCACCAGCGCGGTGTTGCTGTCGGCGTGGTCGTGCGGTACGCAGCGCTCGTCCACCAGCAACACCGTCACGCACTGCCACTCGAGCGGCAGCACGCGCAGCGCTTCAAACAGCGCAATCGGCGACTTGCCACCCGACACCGCGAGCACCGCATGGCCGCGCTGGTTGATGGCGGCGTGCAGGCCTTGCGCGATGGTCTCGGCCAGCTGCCAGGCCAGCTCGGCGGCCGAGTTGCAGATGTGCTCTTTCATGATTCTTCGACCCAGGCCGAGCCTTCGCGCGCCATCAGCGCAGACGAGGCAGCCGGGCCCCAGCTGCCGGCGGTGTAGCCCTTGGGTTTTTCGTTCAGGTTCTTCCAGCCGTCCAGGATGGGCTCAACCCAGGTCCAGGCGGCTTCGAGTTCGTCGCGGCGCATGAAGTGTGTGAGGCGGCCCTTGATCACGTCCATGAGCAGCCGTTCGTAGGCTTCGGCACGGCGCGCGCTGAAGGCGGATTCGAGGTCCAGGTTCAGGCTCACCGGGCGCAGGCGCATGCCGCTGCCGGGCTCC